>NZ_JBBMEI010000028.1:0-48939 GCF_040096655.1 Blautia intestinihominis
CCCCCTTTCAAATTTGTATGTCCTACAAATAAGATAGCACATTTTGTTGAAGTTTCTTTATATTTTATTTTATCTAGTACAACAAGTTAAATTAAAACTGTACATTGCTACGAGTTTTATTTTCGTAGCAATGTCTCAGATGAAGGAAAGGGGCTAAATTTATGCCTGAAAATAAGGTTTTCGGACAGGCTGGGGGGCAGATTGCCAGACGGAGTGACAGATAAATAATAATATAGAAAAGCTTTATCAGAAATTACTTCTGATAGGGCTTTTTCTATATCCGAAGTTCAACAGTAACAAAGAACGAAAAAGATGTTCATTTGCTGTCATGCATATTTTCTGTACTTTTGTGGGAAAGTCTGGGTGGCTGGTAATGATATACAGCCTCGTACGATTCCAGTTCATCCTCATTCATCGGTCCTGAGGGGATCAGCCCGGTGCAGTCCTGGGTTGATGCAGCATTTGAGAGAAAATCACAGGAATCAATAATTTCCTGATTAGATGTTGCAGATTTGTGTGAAATATTTTTTTTCATAAGTAACCTCCTCGTGCTAATAGTTATTAGTATAAGCAGAAAAACAAAAAATATTTTATAAAATATGAAAAATATCTGAAAGAAAACACAAATTCGTAATCAGGTATGATAAAATGTAAGTATAAATTCAAGGAGGGACAGAGAATATGAAACAGATTACAATGAAAAAGAAAGTGAAACAGCTGTGCTGCATTTTGCTGGCAGTAATTCTCTGCATGGGGATGACAGTTCCCGCTATGGCTGCATCATCCAGATATTATAATGCAGCGGTATCAAGCTACAAGAAGTATGTGAAAGGCAAACGTGGCAGTTACAAAATCGTAGACATTGATGGAAATGGAATTCCGGAACTGCTTATGCATAACAGTTCTGCAGGAATCAACGAAATCCGTACTTACAATCCGAAAACAAGAAAAAATGTACGTGCAGCATCTGTAGGATATGGCAAGGGCTACAATTTTCCGATCAAATACTCCAGAACCTGTCACACTGTAATGCTCTGCAATGCCAACACAGGTGGAACTGAGTACTGTATTTACAGAGTCAGAGGAACCAAGGCAACAAGAATCGTAAAGGCAGAACGCTTTAACGGCAAATTCCAGAAAGGATATAAGGTTAATGGCAAGAGAGTAAGTGGTTCTACCTACAGCAGAAGTGTCAAAAAATACATGCAAAAAGCCGGAGTAGTATGGTCCAGCGGAATGTGATACGGCGCGAAAATGAAAAAGAAAAAAATAGTGAATTGAATTAGTTTAAGAGAAAGCCCAATTTGCTCAGATGGCAAATTGGGCTTTATAAGATTTATTTAAAAATAACTATCGCTGTTTCACTCTGTCCTGTTTTATTGTTTACAGCATTCAGAAGCAGCATGGAATTCTTCTTTGTTACTTTAAATGTTTTATTGTTTTTTAACATTTGTGACTGAAATTTACCAGCTTTGTCCAGATAATCGGCAGTAACAGTCCAGCCACTTTTTCCCTTAAAGACAGGAATCCCGCACTTCCCTGAACAAAGCCAGCATTCTTGCAAGAAAACTGACCAGTGTTTACGCAAGGATCACTACAAAGATGGAATTTGTGCCGGAAGTACATCAGCACAGTGCGGGTCTGATCCTGTATTATGATAACATGAACTACATCAACCTCCGCAAATATTACAGTGAAACTCTCGGACAGAGCGCATTGTCCATCATTCATCTGGAAAATGGCGTCAAGACAGAATTTTTGAACACCAGGATCCCGGTAGAGGACAAACCGATCTACCTTCGCCTCTACATCGAAGGAAGAAAATCCTGGTTCGAGTGGAGCTACGACGGAGAAAATTATGAGAAGATCGGACGCATCTTCGATACCACCAGATTCTCCGATGAATACTGCAAATACGGTGAGTTCACCGGTACCATGGTAGGCCTCACCTGCGCCGACCGCATCCTCCACAGGAAATGTGCCGACTTCGATTTCTTCGAATACAAAGCCGACGAAAGCCGGATGGTGGAGTAAATTAGTCAGAATATCTAAAAAATTTAATATAAACCATCAATTCTGAACATTGACGGTTACCCCTTGTATGTGACAAAATAGGCATTATCAATAATAGGATTGCCGGGCGTTAAAATGCGCCTGGTTTTTCCGCGTTAAAAAGGAATATCAGGGAGGAAAGAAATGGCACAGAAAAGAAAATGCGGCGTACTGCTTCCAGTGAGCAGTCTGCCTTCAAAGTACGGTATTGGATGCTTTGACAAAAAAGCGTATGAATTTGTAGATGCACTCAAGGAAGCAGGACAGAGTTACTGGCAGATCCTGCCGCTGGGACCGACCAGCTATGGTGATTCACCGTACCAGTCTTTCTCTACATTTGCAGGAAACCCATACTTCATCAGTATTGAGGCACTGATCGAAGAAGGAGTCCTGACAAAGAAAGAGTGTGACAAAGTAGACTTTGGAACAGATACGACCAGCGTAGATTATGCGAAATTATACGAAGGACGTATGCAGCTTCTCCGCAAGGCATATGAGAGAAGTAATATTTATATGGATCCGGAGTTCCGCAGATTTCAGGAAGAAGAAGCATGGTGGCTCAAGGACTATGCACTTTTTATGGCAGTGAAGAAACGCTTCGGCGGTATTCCGTGGAGCGAGTGGGCTGAGGATATCCGCCTTCGCTGGCAGAACGCCCTGGATTACTACAGAGAAGAAATGTATTTCGAAATCGAATTCCAGGAATATATGCAGTTCAAATTCCGCCAGCAGTGGATGGCACTCAAATCTTATGCAAACGAAAAGGGAATCCAGATCATCGGTGACATCCCGATCTACGTTGCAATGGACAGCGCAGATACCTGGGCAAATCCGTGGCTCTTTAAACTGGATGAGAAAAACTGCCCGACACAGGTAGCAGGATGCCCGCCAGATGGATTTTCTGCTACAGGACAGCTCTGGGGAAACCCTCTGTACAACTGGGAAGTGCACCGTAACTCTGGATATGAGTGGTGGATCAAACGAATCTCCAACTGCTTCCGCCTGTATGACGTTGTAAGGATCGACCATTTCCGCGGATTTGATGAATATTATGCAATTCCATACGGAGATAAGACAGCAGAGAACGGCTGGTGGGAAAAAGGTCCTGGAATCGATCTGTTCCGTGCAATCTCAGCAAGATTGGGAGACAGAGAGATCATCGCAGAGGATCTTGGCTACATGACTGATAGCGTTAAACAGCTTGTAGAAGAGAGCGGCTATCCCAACATGAAAGTTATCGAATTCGCTTTTGACGAGCGCGATACCGGAAATGCCAGCGACTACCTGCCGCACAACTATCCGAGAAACTGTGTTGTCTATACAGGAACCCATGACAACGAAACACTTCTTTCCTGGCTGGACGACATCACACCGGGCGAGAGAAGACAGGTCCGTGAGTATCTGAACAACTTCAAAGACTCCGGCAAAGAACTGTGTGACGACCTGATCTGCCTCGTAATGCAGAGCGTTGCCAATCTGTGCATCATTCCAATGCAGGATTACCTTGGTCTTGACAACTCCGCACGAATGAACCAGCCGTCCACCCTCGGCAAGAACTGGAAGTGGAGACTAAAAGAAGGTCAGTTCTCAAAAGAACTTCAGAAAGAAATGCTGGAACTGGCAACACGTTATGGAAGAAGATAAGAAGAATAATATCAAAGGATATATGCTCGCAATCCTCGGAGGGGTCAGCTGGGGAATATCCGGTGTATGCAGCCAGTATCTGTTTACGCAATATGATCTCAGTGCTGACTGGCTTACCGCGATCCGAACTGATCGGTTTTGTATTTGTTGTAGGCACGGTATTTCTTTCCGTGTCAACAAAGGAATAGAAGTCTAAAATATTGCACCGGTTGTTTACTTGAGAAAAAGCATGTGTTATAATTTTTTACACGAAAAGATAAAAAATTATCGGGAGTGTAAAATGAAGAAAGAACTAGAGAAATACTTTGTGATAGCAGATACTGTTCAGGAGGCGAATGGAGATACCTGCGAGGTGATCCTTTATGAACTGACAAAATCTGGAAGTTATGTGGCTTATGTTGCAAATGGAACAGTTACCGGACAGAAAACAGGAGAGAAGTCAGATTACTTCGTGAAGCAGGTGCTTGAGAACAAAGACTTTAAAGACGATCATCTTTCGAATTATTTTTTCAGGACAACAGATGAAAAGGCAGTCAAGTCATCATCAGCACTGCTCCGAGATCAGGATGGAGATGTGATCGGGATGCTTTGTATCAACATGGATATTACCATGCTTCAGAATGTAAATACTATGTTGATGAACTATCTGAAAACAGACCTGGAGGCAGGAAGAAATCCGGGAACAGGAGAACATGACGTCCCGCAGGACGTCATGGCAGTCATTGACAAACTCATTATGTCGGTGATTGGATCCACAGATACCAGAGAGTTAAGCCGCTCAAAATGCGTTGGGCTGGTGCGCCTTATGGATGAGAAAGGCATCTTCCTTGTTAAGGGTGCAATGGACAAAGTAGCAGAACTGATGGGAGTCTCTCGAGTGACCATCTACAGCTACCTTGACGAAGCAAGAGGAAAAAAAGGATAATTTTTATAGCATATATTAAGATAAGGGCTGCAGTTACGCTGGTGGTAACTGCAGCCCTTAAAATTGCATTGCATATCGAGGAGGTGCCAGTGGCACGTTTGCTGATTTTATGCCTCAGGCGTATAATACACAGCTGAGAACGGCGGCAGGGTCAGGATGATCCTGTCGTTTTTGAGTGTGATGGCGGTATTTAAGTTTTTCTGGGTGCCGCCGTAGATCTCAAGATTGCTGTTCAGTAGTTCTTTAAGGCTGGTGACTCCCGGGAGTTTCAGTTCGTACATCTGCTCGTGGTCGGAGAAGTTGAACAGGGAGATGATCTTTTCTTTCTTGCTGTTTCGCTCAAAGACGTAGATGCAGTTTGCCTCCTGGTGGCAGTCGATCCACTGGAAGCCGTCTGCCTCGTAATCCTTCTCCCAGAGAGCAGAGTGCTCAAGGTAAAGCTGGTTCAGGTCTTTCATGAAACGTGCAAATCCCTTATGGATCGGATAGTTGAGGAGCATCCAGTCCTGTTCACGCTTTTCATCCCATTCACGGAGCTGGCCGATCTCATTTCCCATGAAGTTCAGTTTCTTGCCAGGATGTGCATACATATACATGTACAGTGCGCGTGCCTGCGGGAATTTGTTGTCATAGTCGCCGCTCATTTTCTGCATGATCGTTGCCTTGCCGTGGACAACCTCATCGTGTGACAGCGGAAGCAGGAAACGTGAATCGTAGTAATACATCATGGAGAAAGTCAGTTTGTGATAATTGTCTGTACGATATTCCGGACCAGTACGGAAATAGTCCAGGGTATCGTTCATCCAGCCCATGTCCCATTTATAGTCAAATCCAAGACCGCCCTGGGAAACCGGATCGGTAACTTTCGGGAAGGAAGTGGAATCTTCGGCTGCGAGGATCGCAGATGGGTGGAGATTCTTGAGTCCCTGGTTCATGTACTGAAGGAACTCTACCGCATTCAGGTTTACCCCACGAGCCGGGTCGCCCTGCCAGTAGATCGCACGGCTGATCGCATCCATACGGATACCGTCCATGTGGAATTCACTCATCCAGTAATTGGCACAGGACTGCAGGAAACTTCTTGTTTCGCCGCGGGAATGCATAAAGTTGCAGCTTCCCCATTCGCTGACACCGACAGCAGAGTTCGGATACTCATAAAGCGCAGTTCCGTCATAATTTGCCAGACCGTAAGCATCCACAGCGAAATGAACCGGAACAAAGTCCATCAGCACGCCGATGCCGTGTTTGTGGCAGGCATCCACGAAAGCCTTTAACTGGTCAGCAGTTCCGTATCTGGAAGTCGGACTGAAAAATCCTGTTGCCTGATATCCCCAGGATTCGTCACATGGATACTCATTCAGCGGCATGATTTCAAGATAGTTGTATCCGTTCTCAGTAAGATACGGGATCAGGATATCGATCATTTCCTCATAAGTATACCAGTCGTCGGTCTTGTCGGACGGCTTGCGGAAAGAACCGAAATGGATCTCATAGATGTTGAGCGGCTTCTTGCGGCAGTCGCTGCGGTTCTGCATCCATTTGGAGTCTTTGAATTTATATTTGGACATGTCACGGACGATGGACGCGCTGTTCGGACGAAGCTCCATGCCGAATCCATACGGGTCGCAGTGATCGACCGGATTGCCGTTGCGGTCATAGATACGGTATTTGTACATCTGTCCCGGCTTTGCCTCCGGGATATAACATTCCCAGAAGTTGCCGTCATAAACTTTGTTCATCTCTGATTCCTGCCAGTCGTTGAATTCTCCGATCACAGCGATGCGGGAAGCAGATGGTGCGAAAGTGCGGAAAGTAACTCCTGTTTTTTCTGTATGTGCACCGAGGTACTGATAAGCGTCAAAAATTTTTCCTGTGTAAAATCCGTAAAAATCCATGCAGATTCTCCTTTGCATATAATAATTATGATTCGATAGTAATGGACAATAGTTGTTTTTTTAACTATACTATAAGAAGACAAGGAAGGGTTGTCCACCGACAATAAAAAAAGAAAGACGGATAAGCAACTTTTGAAAAAAACCGTCGGAAAAGGAAAAACATATGGATATCAGAATCGAAAAAACAGAGCGCGCGATCAAGAATGCTTTTCTGGAATTACGCTCCCGTAAACCACTTGGAAAGATCACAATAAAGGAACTGTGCAGTCTGGCTGCGATCAACAAATCAACCTTTTACAGCCATTATGAAGATATTTATGCACTGTCAGACAAAATGGAATCAGAAACGATCGTCTCTGTGCTGAAAAATATTTCCAGCCAGCAGGAGGAGCCGTTCAAGAATCCGGATGTATTTACAAGAAACCTTTACATGGCGCTGATCTCAAACAACACCCTGATCAATCTCTTGTTTTCCGGAACAGAAAAAGCCCGCCTCGGTGACTGTCTGGAGACTGAACTGAAACGTCTCATTTGTGAGAAATATCCAGATTATAAGGAGGACCCGCAGAGAGACATCATGCTTTCTTTCTGCATCCAGGGCTGTTTCCATGCATATCTGAACAATCAGGAAAAAGATGTCGCAACACTGGTCTCTGTCAGTGAGAGTATTGTACGTAAACTGGCTCCGATGTATCTGGAAAACAGCACAGAAGAAAACTGAAATACAATCTGAAAGAAGAAAAAACATGAAAAAATTAGTAATAGGAATCCTGGCGCATGTAGATGCCGGGAAGACGACTTTGTCTGAAAGACTCCTGTATCTATGCGGTGTGATCCGTCAGATCGGGCGCGTGGATCATGGAGATACCTTTCTGGATAATTATGAACTGGAAAAAGAGCGCGGAATCACGATCTTTTCCAAGCAGGCGATCCTTAAGACCGAGGATGTGGAAGTAACACTTTTGGACACTCCGGGGCATGTCGATTTTTCGGCTGAGATGGAGAGGACACTGCAGGTGCTGGACTATGCGATTCTTGTGATCAACGGCATGGACGGCGTGCAGAGCCATACGATGACGCTGTGGAGGCTCCTGGAAAGATATCAGATCCCGACATTTCTGTTCGTCAACAAGATGGATCAGAACGGAACGGATCATGATGCCCTTCTTGCTGATCTTAAGGCACATCTGCATGAAAACTGCGTGGATTTTGGAAAAATCCAGGAAAACGATGAAGAAAACACCCTAACTCCGGACCAGATGGAAAACATCGCGGTCTGTGACGAAACTCTTCTCGAAAAATATCTTGAGACAGGCAGCATCGAGGAAGAAGAGATTGCAGAACTGATCACACAGAGAAAGATTTTCCCGTGCTATTTTGGCTCCGCACTCAAAGAGGACGGTGTGGAGGATTTCTGGAATGGCGTGCAGAAATATACCAGAGAACCTAAACGACCGACAGAATTCGGTGCAAAGGTCTTCAAGATCGCAAGGGATGAACAGGGAAACCGTCTGACTTATATGAAGATCACAGGCGGCTCTCTCAAAGCCAAAACCATGCTATCATCCAGAGCGAAAGGACAGGCTTTGCCGGGTGTAAGACAGCAGCAGGAGGACTGGGAAGAAAAAGCAGACCAGCTCCGTCTCTACTCTGGCGCAAAATATACAACGATCACAGAGGCAGAAGCAGGAACGATCTGTGCCGTGACAGGTTTGACCAGAACTTATCCGGGTGAGGGACTTGGCATAGAAAGCGAATCCGAGCTTCCTGTTCTGGAACCGGTCCTGAATTATCAGATCCAGCTTCCGGACGACTGCGACCCGCACCAGATGCTGCAGAAATTACGACAGCTTGAGGAGGAAGAACCGGAACTTCACATTCTGTGGGACAGCCAGCTTGGCGAGATCCATGCACAGCTGATGGGAGAGGTACAGATCGAGATCCTCAAGAAACTGATCTGGGACCGTTTTCATGTGGCGGTAGAATTCGGAGCTGGAAGTATCGTCTACAAAGAAACCGTTGCAGAACCGGTAGAAGGGGTAGGGCATTTTGAGCCGCTTCGCCATTATGCGGAAGTCCACCTCCTGATCGAGCCGGGAGAACCGGGAAGCGGATGTCAGTTTTTTACCGCATGCAGTGAAGATGTGCTTGCAAGGAACTGGCAGCGTCTGATCCTCACACATCTGGAGGAGAAGGAACACATCGGTGTGCTGACAGGTTCTCCGCTTACGGATGTGCAGATCACCCTCCTGACAGGGCGTGCCCATGCGAAACATACAGAGGGCGGGGATTTCCGCCAGGCAACTTACCGTGCTGTCCGCCAGGGACTTCGCAAAGCAAAAAATATCCTTCTGGAACCATACTATGAATTCCGTCTTGAAGTGCCTGCCGAGATGATCGGAAGAGCGCTGGCAGATGTCCAGAAGATGCAGGGGAGCTTCGAATCACCGGATACAGACGGAACAACCGCAGTCCTAAAAGGAACAGCAGCCGTTTCCCAGATGCGCGATTACCAGAAAGAGGTCGTTGCATACACACACGGAACAGGAAAACTTTTCTGCACACTCAAGGGCTATGCACCGTGCAAAAACCAGGAAGAGATCGTACAAAATGTTGCCTACGATCCGGAAAGCGATCTGGAAAATCCGACAGGTTCCGTTTTCTGTGCACATGGCGCAGGTTTTGTCGTACCATGGGATCAGGTCGAGGATTACATGCATCTGAACAGCGGAGTGGAACTTAACGGCCTGAACAGCGAAACCTGGTATGATGATGTGGATTATGCGGAAAATCCGGGTACAGCGGTGGATAATCCAAACATTTCCAGAAACACAAGTGGAAAAAACGGCAAATTTTCCTACAGTGGAAGTTACGATGAGGAAGAAGAACTGCAGGCGATCTTTGAGAGGACCTTTGGCCCCATCAAACGTGACCGCGCTGCTTTCCAGAAAAAGACCGTTCATTCCTCAGCGCCGACTGTCCGTTACCGGCAGGGAAAACCGCGCAAGGAAGAATATCTTCTTGTCGATGGATACAACATTATTTTTTCCTGGGAAGAACTGAATGAGCTGGCGAAAGAAAACATCCACGCAGCCTGCGATAAGCTGATGGATATTTTGAGCAATTATCAGGGCTACCGTAAATGCACGCTGATCCTTGTATTTGATGCTTACAAGGTGGAAGGACATATGGAAGAAGTCCTCACCTATCATAATATTTATGTAGTATACACCAAGGAAGCCGAGACAGCAGATCAGTATATCGAGAAGACGGTCCACCGGATCGGCAGACAGTATCAGGTAACCGTAGCGACTTCTGATGGTCTGGAGCAGGTCATCATCATGGGACAGGGCGCACACAGGATTTCCGCACAGGGACTCAAAAAAGAGATCGAAGATACGGAAAAAAATGCGCGTGCAGAGTGGCATCAGCAGCGCCGGAGCAGCAAGACCTATCTCTTTGACAACATGTCAGAAGAACTGCAGGCGCAGATGGAAAAAATCCGGTTAGGTGAGGCAGGCGAAGAATAAAAAATGATATATTTATATAGAAGAAACAAAACAGGAATCTGCATTGACCGCGTATATGGACACGACGGGATCGTGGAACTGCCGGAAACTCTGGAAGGACTTCCTGTGACAGAACTGGGAGCATATATTTTTTCTGACCATATAGACCGGGGCGACTTGGAAAAGTGCAGGATGAGTGGGAAATTCTGTACAGAGGACGGACTGGAAGTGCAGGATGAAGAAGGAATGCCGGAGATGTCCGGAAATGCGGTGCAGGAACTGATTCTTCCGTCAAAACTCAGAAAAGTAGGAAGATATGCTTTTTACAATTGTTTTCACTTGAAAAAGTTAAGTTTCGGCGGTGATCTGCGGGATGTCGGTGTCGGTGCAATGACCGGCTGCCACAAGATCGAGCGGGTCACTGTAAAAACAGACGAGAACGGTGATTCCTGCCTGAGAGATATCCTGACAGAACTGCCGGAGACTCTGAGAGTCGATATGGACAAAAATGGTGAACAGGGGCGTTTCTGGTTTCCGGAATTTTTTGAGGAAGGCGTAGAAAACACACCGGCGCGAATCATCGAAAATCATGTGCACGGAAGCGGGATCCGTTACCGAAACAGCTTCCTTCACAAGAAACTCAACATACTGGAATACGACAAGCTTTTTCCCTATGCGGAAGCGTGGGAGGAGGAGTCAATCGTTCTGAAACTGGTACTGGACCGTATCCTCTACCCGATGGATCTGACAGAGACAGCGGAAGAAAAATACATCCAGTATCTCAGAGAACACGGAGAGCGTGCGGTCAGTATCCTTGGCGAAGAAAAAGAATACGCAGCAATGCGGACGATCCTCACAAAGATCACTCCGGACAGGGCAGAGACAGAAAAAATGCTCGAGCGTGCACAGAGATCAGGAGATTCCAGATGGGTCAGTATCCTCATGGACACGCTCGCAGGCCATGGAAGGAAGAAGAGAAAGGCATTTGAACTGTGAACAGAGAAGAAAAAAACAAATTTGGAAATTTTGTTCATGAGCAGCGCAAAAAAGAAGAAGAGGTACTGGAGATCTGCCAGGATATTTTTGCAAATTCCAGAAATGAACTGGCGGTTTCCATGCGTTATTTCCAGAGCGCTCTCAGTGCATTAAAGATAGTGCCGTCAGGCGAGACACAGGTGCTGGGCACGGACGGGAAACTTCTCTATGTGTCCCCACAGTGGCTGCTTCCGATGTTTATGCAGAACAAAGTAGTGATCAACAGGCTGTATCTCCACGAACTTCTGCACTGTCTTTTCTGCCATCTGTGGAGCAGAAAGGAACGGGAGTGGAGAATCTGGGATCTGGCAGCAGATATCGCGGTGGAAAATATTCTGGATGAACTTTATCAGAAGGCAGTTTACATCCGCCCGAACAGTTTCCGAAGAGAAAAATATCAGCAGTGGAAAACAGAACACAAAGTTCTGACTGCGGAGATCCTGTATTATGATCTCCTGAAATGCGAGGAAGAAGAAATCGTCCGGCTGGAACAGGAATTCCGCAAGGACGACCACCATTTCTGGTACACGCCGAACAGTCGAAGCGGGATGGCAGACCGCCAGAAGAAATGGGAAGAGATGCGGCGCAAGATGCAGACGGAGATGGAGCTTTTTTCAAAGGAAGCAGCAGGGGATTCGCCGGGACTTGTGGAGCATCTGCAGGCAGAAAACAGAAAACGGTATGATTACCGGGAGTTCCTTCGGAAGTTTTCTGTCCTGAAAGAAGAGATGCAGGTGGATATGGATTCTTTTGACCCGATCTACTATCATTTTGGGATGGAAACTTACGGGAATATGCCGCTGATCGAGCCGCTGGAAACAAAAGAGATGAAAAAAATCGAGGATTTTGTCATCGTGATCGACACTTCCATGTCCTGTAATGGAAGCCTGATCCGCAGGTTTCTGGAGGAAACGTACAGTGTACTTGCAGAGTCGGAGAGTTTTTTCCGAAAGATCCAGGTGCACATCATTCAGTGTGACGAAAAGATCCAGGACGATCAGGTGATCCATAACCAGAAAGAGATGGAAGCGTATCTTGAGGATTTTAATGTAAGAGGGTTCGGCGGAACGGATTTCCGTCCGGCATTTACGTATGTGGAGCATTTGATCAAAATGGGAGCATTTCAGAGACTTCGGGGACTTCTGTATTTCACCGACGGATATGGGACTTTTCCGGCAAAGATGCCGCCTTATGATACCGCGTTTGTTTTTATGAAGGATGATTACAGGGATGTGGATGTGCCGCCGTGGGCGATCAAACTCATTCTGGATACACAGGCACTAGAGAGGAAAGAAGATTATTATGAATATTAAACAGGCAAAACAGGAAGTTGTGGATACGGTCGAAGCGTATCTTATGAAAGACGAGTATGGAGAATATGTGATCCCGAGCGTTCATCAGAGGCCGGTGCTTCTCCTTGGTGCACCGGGAATCGGAAAGACGCAGATCATGGAGCAGGCGGCGCGTGAATGCGGCGTGGCACTGGTGGCGTACACGATCACACACCACACCAGACAGAGTGCGATCGGACTTCCGTTTATTTCGAAGAAGGAATACGGCGGCAGGGAATACTCGGCGACAGAATATACGATGAGCGAGATCGTTGCAAGTATTTATAACCGTATGAGTGAGACGGGTCTCAGCGAGGGAATCCTTTTTATTGATGAGATCAACTGTGTTTCTGAGACACTGGCTCCGGCGATGCTGCAGTTTCTCCAGTGCAAGAGTTTCGGAAACCATGAGATTCCGAAGGGATGGGTGATCGTGGCAGCAGGAAACCCGCCGGAATACAACAAATCTGTCCGTGAATTTGACGTTGTCACCCTGGATCGTGTCAAAAAGATCCTCGTAGAGCCGGATTACCAGACCTGGCGGGAATACGCATACAAAGAAAACATGCACCCGGCGATCCTTTCCTATCTGGAACTTCGCAACAACTGTTTCTACCAGATGGAGACAACGATCGACGGCAAACAGTTTGCAACTCCGCGAGGCTGGGAAGATCTTTCCAGAATGATGGAAGTCTACGAGCGTCTTGGAAAAAGTATCACGGCAGATCTTGTGGGGCAGTACATCCAGCATGAGCGCATTTCGAGAGAATTTGCAGAATATTACGAACTGTATCAAAAATACCAGCAGGATTACCAGATCACAGAAATCCTTCAGGGCAAAAACTCCGAGGCAATGGTAAAGAAAGTTTCCCACGCATCCTTTGATGAAAGAGTGAGTGTCGTGAACCTTTTGTTCTCCGGTACACGACAGGCGGTACGAAAAGTCATGCTTCAGGAAGAAGTACTGGAAAAAGTGTTCGAGGTGCTGAAAACCCTGAAAGAAAACCTGTCATCCGGAAATCTCGCGCAGAGACTGGAAGACTACATCTTTGATCTCAAAAACACCCGCGAGAAGAAGCAGAAAGAAGGACTTCTGGAACGAAGAGAAGACCTCTGCATTCGCCAGGCAGTCACACTTCTGGAAGATTACGCGAAACTTTTGAAACAGCACAGCGAGGTTCAGGGAGAAGAAGCGTTTGATCTTGTCCGGGAGGCATTTGGGGAAGAAAGAGCTTCCTGGGAAGACGAATGGGATCAGGCAGGAAATACACTGGAATATGCGTTTGATTTCATGGAGGCGGCTTTCTATAACAGCCAGGAAATGGTTATGTTTGTCTCAGGGATCAATACCGATTTCTACTGTGTACGTTTCCTGGAAACTTATGAATGTGAGAGATACGTACGTTACAACAGAGATCTGCTGTTCGAAGATGTGAGCCAGCAGATCCGAAGGAGAATTGAAGAACTTTAAGAGGAGCGTTATTAAATGAAGAAACAAAGGAAAATCTACACCTTTTTACTTTCGCTGCTTCTGGCGTTTTCGCTTCTGCTTCCGGGCAGTATCGTTCCGGTGGAAGCAGCAGGCGGCGACATGGCGGTGCACTTTATTGATGTAGGGCAGGGACTGGCGATCCTCGTGCAGTCGGGCGGAGAAAATCTTCTCTATGATGGTGGAAACCGTTCTCATGCAGATGAGGTGGTCCAGTATCTTAAAAATCAGGAAGTAGAGACGATCGATTACATGATCTCCTCTCACTATGATGAGGATCATCTGGGAGGACTTGTCAAATGCCTTGATAATTTTGAGGTGGATCATGTTCTGGGTTCCGACTATGTGCACACATCGGACCTTTTTAATACGTTTATGAATACGGCGACAGCGAATGCGATCACTGTCGAATATCCGGCTGTCGGTGATACTTATGAATTTGGGACCGGCAGTTTCACGGTCATGGCACCTTCCGGAATCTCCAAGAACAGCAATGACAACTCTGTTGTGATCCGTCTTGTCAATGGCGACAACAGCTTTATGTTCATGGGAGATGCGGAGGAGACAAGTGAGCAGGATATGATCAGTACAGGAATGAACCTGGACTGTGATGTGCTCTGTCTCGGTCATCATGGTTCTGCATCTTCTACTTCATGGGATCTTCTGGAAGCATCGACTCCATCCTGGGCAGTGGTAAGCTGCGGCAAAGGTAATTCCTACGGTCATCCGACTGCGGAGACAATGGGAAAACTTTCCGACATGGATATCCCGGTATTTCGTACCGATGACCAGGGAACCGTGATCGCAGTTTCTGATGGAAGTACGATCAGCTGGAACCAGGAACCGTGCAACGATTACAGTTCCGGAGATGAGAGCACTGGCAGCAGTTCAGGTTCTTCTGATGCAAGTACAGGTTCAGGTGTGCGTTATTCTGGCTGGTCAGACAGCTCACAGATTTCGGACAACAGCACCGAGACTGCAGACACGACTGACACCCAGGGAGCCATGGTCTGGATCTCTGCAACAGGAAGCAAATATCACAGCATTCCAAACTGCGGAAATATGAACCCGGACAATGCAAGACAGGAAAGTGAATCACAGGCACTCAGTGAAGGTTATGAAGCCTGCAAAAAATGCTGGTAAAAACGAGAATCAGATTTCCTGATAAAAATCCCGTACATAGTGCATAAACTGGCGCACATGCGGTTTCAGGATCCGGTTTTTGCTGTAAACAATATAAAAACTTCTTTTATGAACAGATTCTTCTAATGGAAACAGAAGGATCTGTTTTGTTTTTTCCAGATCTACGGCAGAACGGGCAGAGAGGATTGAGATGCCAAGTCCGTTGACGATAGATTTCTTGATGCTTTCCAGATCGTTCATTCGGGCGATCACATTGAGGTCAGAAGGCGTGATGCCGATCTTTTCCAGAAAAAGATCCATCTCTTTCTTGGTGCCGGAGCCTTTTTCACGGATGATGATCGGATCTTCCAGAAACTGTTTGAAATCGACAGGATCTTCCTTGAATTTCAGGTAGTGTTCTGTGACAGGCGTGGCGATCACGAGGGTATCCTGACAGAAAGGAATAAAGACACAGCTCTCATCTCCGGTATTCTGCCCGACAAGTGCAAGATCGACAGTTCCGTCCAGAACGCGGTGGATCGCTCCCTCACTGTCCGTCTGGATGGAATGAAAATAAATATCCGGGTGGGAGCCTCCGAAACCTGCGAGCAGTTCCGGCAACAGATAAGAGGAAGGAATCGTGGAGGCTGCAAGGTCGATCATGTGCTTCTGCGCCCCTGTGAAGTTGTCGAGAAGGTTGTTGCGGATCTCAAGCATCCGGACTGCACTGTCGTAGAGCTGGTAGCCTCTGGTGGTGACGGTGGTCTTTTTTGTCGTGCGGATGATGAGTTTGGAGTGAAGCTCTTCTTCGAGGGAGCGGATGTGTGCGCTGATGGTTGGCTGTGTCAGATAAAGTCGTCTGGCAGCTTCGGAGAAACTGCCGTAATCGACGACGGCGACAAAGGCTTCTAACTGTTTGAATTCCATAAATCAAAAATCTCCTGAAAAGTGAATCTTCTAAATAATACGATAATGATACGCTTATTGTGAAATCCCTGTGATCTCTGCAAGTGCATGAAGGGCAGTGTCCACTTCTTCCGGGGTATTTTCCGGACCAAAGGAGAAGCGGAGCGTACCGGCAGGATATGTGCCGAGGGTTTTGTGCGCACTTGGGGCACAGTGGAGACCGACGCGGGACATGATCCCGTAAGTATCGTCCAGTTCAAAGGCGGCACGAGCCATATCCACTTCAAGTGTCTGGATCGAGACGACGGCACAGCGGTTCTGGGTGTCTTTGTGTCCGATCACGCGAAGGCTGGCCTCAGCCGGGTCGAGGGTGAGGATTCCGTCAATGAATTGTTTCGTCAGCGTGAGTTCATGCTGGAAAGCCAGATCCATTGAACTGTTCTCCAGATCATCAAGCGCGGCGTGAAGACCGAGGATCCCGGGGATGTTCGGCGTTCCCGGCTCGAAGCGGTCCGGGAGGAAATCAGGGACTTCTTCAGTATGGGAAATACTTCCGGTGCCGCCACTTAAGAGTGGTTCGATCTGAGAAGCAAGCTCGCTGCGGATCAGGAAACCGCCGATCCCCTGCGGTCCACGGAGTCCTTTGTGCCCGGTGAAAGCGAGCGCATCAAGCTTTAATTCTTCCATATCGATCGGAAGTGTACCGGCAGTCTGTGCACTGTCCAGGACAAAAAGCAGCCCATGTTTCTGGCAGAAGGTGCTGATCTCCTTAAGCGGCATGATGGTTCCGCATACATTGGAAGCGTGGAGACAGACGAGAAGTCTGGTATTTGGTTTCACGAGCGCATCTGCTTCTGAGAGAATCAGATTTCCTTCATGATCGCACGGAATCCTGTCAAAAGTCACTCCCTGTCTCTGAAGCTGCACAAGCGGGCGCATTACTGCATTGTGCTCCATCGAAGTGACCAGCACATGGTCGCCTGGTTTCAGGATCCCCTTGAGGAGAATATTAAGGCTCATAGTGATGTTCTGGGTGAAAATCACATTTTTGCCCCTGCCGGATGTGAAATGGAAAAGCCGGCGAAGCTGTTCTCTTGTTTCAAAGATCTGTTCTTCTACGGAATAGGCAGCCTGATACCCGCCGCGTCCGACATTGACCGCACAGCCGGAGAGATACTGATAAACAGCATCAGCCACAGAAGGAGCCTTTGGAAAAGAAGTGCTTGCCTGATCCAGATATATTTTTTTCATAAAATTACCTCACGTACTTTTATTAGATCATAATTCTGAGTATATCATAATTTATAAATATTATCTATAAGTAGATATAAAATACGACTATATTTAATTGGTGAAAAATGCTCAACAATGGTATGATAATACAAAGAAAATATGCTGATACCAAAATCTTTCAGCATTGAGAGAAAGGGAGGTTATTCACTAATGAAAAAAGAAAAAACAACAATTGTTGTGGCTGGCGTGATCATCGGTGTGATCGCAGCCATGCTGGTATTCTTTGGAAATCCGGCAAACATGGGATTCTGTATTGCCTGCTTCCTCCGTGATACCACAGGTGCGCTCGGACTTCATTCCGCAGCAGCCGTACAGTACATCCGTCCGGAGATCATCGGACTTGTGCTGGGTGCATGTATCGTGTCACTGATCACCAAAGAGTTCCGTCCAAGAGGCGGTTCTGCACCGGTGACAAGATTTGTCCTGGGTGCTTTTGTTATGATCGGATGTCTGATGTTCCTTGGCTGTCCGTTCCGTATGATCCTGCGTCTGGCAGGCGGTGACGGAAATGCCATCTTCGGCCTGGTTGGTTTCGCGGCAGGTATCCTGACAGGAACATTCTTCCTCAAGAAAGGATACACTCTGAAGCGTTCCTACAAGATGCCGAAACTTGAGGGAAGTATTTTCCCTGCAGTTCAGATCGTGATGCTGATCCTTCTTGTGGCAGCACCGGCATTTATCCATTTCACAGAGCCGGACGGCGGCCCTGGAGCAAAGCATGCGGCAATCCTGATCTCATTGGCAGCAGGGGTGATCGTTGGTATCCTTGCACAGAGAACCCGTCTCTGCATGGTCGGCGGAATCCGTGATGCAGTTCTGTTTGGCGAGTTCAAGCTTCTGTTTGGTTTTGTTGCGATCCTTGTCAGTGCATTGATCGTAAATGTGGCACTTGGATATTTCCATCCGGGATTTGCCGGTCAGCCGATCGCACATACAGATGGTTTGTGGAATGCACTTGGCATGTATCTTGCAGGTTTTGGCTGTATCCTTCTCGGCGGATGCCCGATGCGCCAGCTCATTCTCTCCGGTGAGGGAAATACAGACTCTGTTGTGACCGTTCTCGGCCTGATGGCAGGAGCTGCTTTTGCCCACAACTTCGGTCTGGCATCTTCAGCAGATGGCCCGACAGCAAACGGCAAGATCGCAGTTGTGATCGGTATCATTGTTGTAGCAGTGATCGGCGTGGTCAATTCCAGGCGAAAAGAAGCCTGAAAGGAGATAAAATATGAAAAGAGTAGATGCAAGAGGACTGTCCTGCCCGGAACCAGTCATCCAGACAAAAAATGCCATGGCGTCCAGAGAAGCTCAGTATGAAGTTCTGGTAGACAATGTGGTGGCAAAAGAAAATGTCTCCCGTTTTGCGATCCATCAGGGCTATCAGGTCGAGGTGGAAGAACAGGGCGATGATTTCCTGCTCAGGATAAAGAAATGATGAAATATATAGCGACGTTTTATTCTCATTATGGTGCGATCCAGTACCGGAAGAACTGTGAGAAGATGGATCTGGAGGCGGTTGTCATGCCGGTTCCCAGAGACTTGAGTTCTTCCTGCGGAACCTGTGTGCGCTTCGAGGCAGAAGGGGAATTCCCGGAGCGAAACGAAGAAGTGGAACAGATCGTCCGGATCGAAGATTCAGGATATGTGCGTATCTATCATGCAGATGAAGAATAAAAAATATTAAGAGGAGCTTTCGGGCTTCTCTTTTTTTGACGTGAGATTGTACGAAAATGTAAATTCGTGTATACTAGGGATAAAATAAAAACCGCATCAGGTTTAGAGATGCGGCACAGAATCAGGAGTGACAAAAATGAGAGAAAAACTGACAAAAAGAGATGTAGAAAAAATAGAAGAAGAGATCGAGCACCGTAAGCTGGTTATCCGAAAGGAAGCCATCGAGGCGGTCAAGGAAGCGCGTGCGCAGGGCGACTTGAGTGAGAACTTTGAATACTACGCTGCAAAGAAACACAAGAACCAGAACGAGAGCAGAATCCGTTACCTGGAGAGAATGCTCAAGACAGCAGAAGTCGTAGAGGATACTTCTAGGTCAGATGAAGTGGGCATGGACGATATCGTAGAAGTCGAATTCGAGGAAGATGGCGAAGTGGAGAAATACAAACTTGTCACTTCCATTCGCGGAAATTCGATGGAAAACCGTGTCAGCATCGAATCCCCGATCGGCAAAGCCCTCAAGGGACACCGCGTCGGAGACAGAGTCAAAGTGGAGGTGAACGAAAATGTAAGCTACTACCTGCGCATCCGCTCTATCGACAAGACAGGCGATGAAGGAGAGGATATCCGAAGCTTCTGACAGAAAAAATCCGCCAAAAAGAGCCTTTTTTCTGTGAAATTCGATTTTACAAAGATTTAACATAAAACTGGTGAGAACTTTACACGATGTCAATATGATGAAACCATATTAAATCTGAGCAAAGGAGAACATTATGGATTTTTTCAGTATATTAACATTGTTGGGCGGTCTTGCCATGTTTTTGTATGGAATGCAGGTTATGGGTGATGGTCTGGCAAAGGTATCAGGAGGTAAACTGGAGCAGATCCTGGAAAATTTAACTTCCAGCAAATGGAAAGCAGTACTTCTCGGAATGTGCGTGACAGCAGTCATCCAGTCCTCATCTGCAACAACTGTCATGGTAGTCGGATTTGTAAACTCAGGAATCATGAAACTGACACAGGCAGTCGGCATCATCATGGGTGCGAATATCGGAACTACCATTACTTCCTGGCTTCTGAGCCTTACAGGAATTGAGAGCAGCAACTTTTTTATCAGCCTTCTGAAACCGAGTTCTTTTTCACCGGTCCTGGCACTGGTCGGAATCAGCCTTCTGACTTTTACCAAAAGCTCCCGTAAGAAAGATATCGGAACCATCCTTCTGGGATTCGCAGTGCTGATGTTTGGTATGGAATCTATGAGCGGCGCAGTAAAACCTCTGGCAGATGTACCGGAATTTACAGGTCTTCTCCTTAAATTCTCCAATCCGGTAGCAGGAATCCTTGCAGGTACGATCCTGACTGCGATCATTCAGTCTTCCTCCGCATCTGTCGGTATCCTTCAGGCACTCTGTATGACAGGTGCAGTTCCATTCAGCTCTGCATTCCCGATCATCATGGGACAGAACATCGGTACCTGTGTGACCGCACTTCTGTCTGCGATCGGCGCAAACAAGAATGCCAAGAGAGCAGCAATGATCCATCTGTACTTTAACCTGATCGGAACGATTGTGTTCATGTCACTGTTTTATCTTATCAATACTGCTGTGCATTTTCCATTTATGACACAGATGGCGACACCGGCAACGATCGCGATCACGCACAGTGTCTTCAATATCACAGCGACACTTGTATGGCTGCCATTCTCCAATCTTCTTGTGAAACTTGCCTGTCTTACCATCCGTGATGACAAGTCCGATGAAGTCAGCAAGGAAGATCAGGAGTTCATGATCCTCGAATCCAGATTTCTGGAAAAACCGGCTTTTGCCGTAGAACAGGGAAGAAATGCAGCAAAACATATGGAACGCGATTCCCGCAAGGCTCTGGATATCTCTCTTGGACTGCTTCGCGACTATCAGGAAGAACAGGCAGAACGAGTTCAGAAGATCGAGTCAAAAGTAGACCGCTATGAGGATGAACTGGGAACTTATCTGGTGAAACTGAATAACAAAGACCTCTCCGAAAAGGACAGCCACAGCGTTTCCATCATGCTTCACTGCATCGGTGATTTCGAGCGTATCTCAGATCATGCGGTAAATATTATGGAATCCGCAAGAGAGCTTCACGAAAAGAATCTCAGTTTCTCGCCGGAGGCCAGAACGGAACTTCAGGTTCTGGTCAGTGTAGTCGGCAGGATCGTAGATACTGCATATGACGTATTCGACAAGCAGGATATGAACCTCACCCGTGATGTAGAGCCTCTGGAAGAAATGGTGGATGAGCTGAGCAGGGAGATGAAACGTCGCCATGTCAACCGTCTGCGTTCCGGAGAATGTACGATCGAGATGGGATTTATCCTCACAGACCTGCTCACCAGTCTGGAACGTATCGCAGACCATTGTTCCAACATCAGCGTCTGCGTAACACAGGTAAGAGAGAATCTTTATGATACACACAGTCATCTGGAGAGCCTCAAAAACGAACCAGATGAAGGCTATTACAATCGTCTGGAAGAACTGCAGAGAGAGTATGTACTTCCGTAAAAGATACACACAGTAACGGCAGATTCCGGACAGAAAGGGAAATAACAGTTACAACAGAATGATCTATTGTGTAGAAGATGAAAGAAATATCAGAGAGCTTTTGATCTATACCCTGGAAACGACAGGATTTTCAGCAAAGGGTGTGTCGAATGGGAAAGAACTCCGGGCACTTCTTAAAGAAGAACTCCCGGATCTTATCCTTCTGGACATCATGCTTCCGGGGGAAGACGGATACAGCATTCTCGAACGGCTCAAAGCTTCACAGGAGACCAAAAATATCCCGGTGATCATGGTCACGGCAAAAGAAGCCGAATTTGACAAGGTCCGCGGGCTGGAAGCAGGAGCTGATGATTATATCACAAAACCTTTTGGAATGATGGAATTTGTCGCCAGAGTAAAGGCGGTCCTGCGCCGCTGTTCCAGACAGGAGGACGACAAAGAACTGAAATGTCAGGATCTGGCACTGTCTGTCGGAAAGCACAAAGTCTGCTGGAAGGGCGAAAAGATCGAACTGACACGTAAGGAATTTGAACTTCTTCAGTATCTGATGGAAAACAAGGGACTGGTCATGACGAGAAATCAGATCCTTTGCCATGTATGGGGATATGATTTTGACGGTGAGACGAGGACAGTCGATGTACATGTCCGTACCCTGAGACAGAAGCTTGGGGAAGCCGGAAATCTGGTCGAGACGGTTCGAGGCGTAGGCTACCGGATCGGAGCATAAAAATGAGAAAAAAGATATTAAACCATACCTGTCTGCTCGTAGTCCTGTCAGTGCTTATGACATTCCTTGCAGCGAGTCTGGTCATGTACAGCAAGTATAATGAAGATCTGAAGCAGAGCGTCCGGGACAGTACAAAATACATCCAGGACAGCGTAGAAAAGATGGGCGAATCCTATCTGGACAAGGATCTTGGCAAAGCTTCCGCTGCCCGTATCACACTTCTGGACAGTGAAGGAAATGTTTTGTTTGATTCACTGGAAGATCCGACGGAGCTTGCCAATCACAGCAACCGTCCGGAATTTATTCAGGCAGAAAAAGAAGGCTATGCGGAGACTCTGCGTTATTCAGAGACACTTTCAAAGCAGAATTTTTACTGTGCGGTGAAACTTTCCAATGGAGATATCCTCCGTGTGGGAAGAACGACAGACAGTGTCTTTTCGACAATGGTCTCCAGTTCGGCACTTTTTGGTGCGCTTTTGCTTCTGATTCTGGTGCTGGCATTTATCCTTGTCCGGAAACAGACACAGGACCTGATCGAGCCGATCAATACACTGGATCTGGAACATCCGCTTGGAGAAGTCCGCTATGAGGAACTGCGACCTCTTCTGGAGCGTGTAGATGAGCAGAACCACCAGATCGCGAAACAGATGGAAGAGCTCAAGGAGGCAGAGGCTGTCCGCAGGGAATTTTCTGCGAATGTTTCTCACGAGCTTAAGACACCGCTGATGTCGATCTCCGGTTATGCGGAGCTGATGATGAACGGGATGGTTCCGGGAGACAAGATACAGGAGTTTTCCGGAAGGATCTACCACGAGGCAAGCCGTTTAAGTACATTGGTGACAGATATCATCCAGTTGTCGAGGCTGGATGAGAAGGATAGCGATATGCCATTTGAGCCGGTGGATCTGTATGAGCTGTCAGAGGATATCGTCCTTCATCTGGACAGTGCAGCATCAAAGAAGAATATTCAGTTACAGCTTGAGGGAGCGTCAGTTTCCGTCGAGGGTGTGCGTCAGGTCCTCTATGAGATGCTGTACAATATTGCGGACAATGCAGTGCGCTATACGAATAAAGATGGAATCGTAAAGATCTTTGTAGGGCAGAGAGGAAGCCATCCGTACTATCGCGTGGAGGACAACGGAATCGGCATTCCGAAAGAGGAACAGAAGAGGATCTTTGAACGATTCTACAGAGTGGATAAGAGTCATTCCCGGGAAACCGGTGGAACGGGGCTTGGACTTTCGATTGTAAAGCACGGCGCGATCCTTCATAACGCAGAGATCGTTCTGGACAGCGAACCAGGGCAGGGCACAAAAATGGAGCTGGTCTTTTGACAGACTGGCTCCATTTTTGTGCGTTGTAAAAGAAATAAATTTGAAGGCGAAATCAAAGATCCATCTCGGAAAGGGCTGCTTCATCAGCGATGATCGTGCAGTCCGGATGGAACTGAAGGATAGATCCCGGAACTTCTGGTGTGACAGGTCCCTGGATCACCTGTTTCAGGATCGCGGCCTTATCCTTGCCGCTGACAAGAACGATCAGCTTACGGCAGCGCATGATGGTTCCGATCCCCATAGTGTATGCCTGACGAGGAACATCTTCTTCGCTGGCAAAGAAACGCTTATTTGCCTGGATCGTTGTTTCAGTGAGGTCAACACAGTGTGTCTCATCTTCAAAATGGTCGGATGGTTCGTTGAAGCCAATGTGACCGTCGTGGCCGAGACCAAGAAGCTGGATGTCAGCCGGTCCGACGCGGTGGATCAGTTCGTTGTAGGCCTGGCAGCACTTTTCGCTGTCAGTTTCCGTACCGTCCGGAACATAAGTATTGGCATAAGAAATGTTCACGCGGTGAAAAAGATGCGTATTCATGAAATAACGATAGCTCTGTTCATGGGAACCTGGAAGTCCCTTATATTCATCAAGATTTACAGTGGTGATCTGTGAAAAATCCAGGTCGCCGTCCTGGTACATTTCTACAAGGCGGTCATAAGTGCCGATCGGTGAAGAGCCGGTGGCCAGACCAAGAACACTGTCTGGTTTCAGAGTGATCTGGGCTGCGATGAGATTGGCAGCTTTGCGGCTGAGTTCCTGATAATTCTTTACTTTGCAGATCTGCATGGTAAGTCCTCCCCGTCCAATTAAGGACAATTGTATTTTTATATAGTTTTTACCTTCATAAATATTAATTCTGACGCTGTGGGCGTTCAGACAGTGCCTTGATAGAAGTGGCGTATTCTGTCGGTGTCATTCCGGACAGTTTCTTGAACTGTCTGGAAAAATAATGGATCGAAGAATAACTCAGGAAATCGGAAATCTGCGTGAAATTCATTTCGTTTTCCCGGATGAGCTGTTTGGCAAAGTCGATCTTCATCCGTGAGAAAAATTCGATCACACCACACTGATATTCTTCGCGAAAAAGTTTCTGCAGCTGTGAGCGCCCGATCATATTGTTCCTTGAGATATCCTGGATCGTCAGGGTTTCCCGGACATGCTGTTCCAGGTAGTGGATGATCTTGCGGCAGGTATCAGAAGTTGTCTGGCAGGGATCGTAGATCCCGGCAGAAGCGGAATAATGTGCGATCGTATAACGCCGGATCACGTGGATCAGAAGCTCCTCAAGGTAAAGTGTCAGAAGCTGCTGGGAACCGAAGGAAATCTCAGGTTTCTTGATCATCTGCTCCAGATAAGGATCGTCCAGAGGTGTTTCAAAACAGTTCCGCGCCTCTGCGATGATGCGTCCGAGGATGCTCCGCTCTGTTTCTGAAAAAGTGAGTATCTTATTTTCAAAAAATTCCATGCACGGCGAATCACAGGAAAATGAGATCACGATGATGCTTGGAGCGGTTTTTCCTGTAGCTTTCAGTGTGTGAAATTCATTTGGGCGGTGAAAGATGACCTGACCACGGGAGAGGGTGTGGCATCCATTGTCTGTAACAACCTCGGCAGCACCGGTGTCCACGCATTGAAATTCCCAGAAGTCGTGGCGTTCGCCGTCAAAATGAAAATCATTCTGATATTCGTAGTAATGGATCGTGTAAATGCTTTTTATGAAAAGTTCCTGGTCCAATGAGACACTCTGATAAGCCACGGGAAGACCTCCTTCATCCACTTGCATTTATTGATTTGTAATATTGTTCTTGGTTCTTATACTAATGAATTTGTGCGAAATAGTCAAATCATAATTGATATTATGCAAAAATATGATGTGATTGTGCAAATACTATTTCTAAAAAAACGCCCATATTAAATAATGGCTGCAGAAATTGAAAATTATTTGTTGTCATATTGGGATTTGTGGTGTACAGTTATTTTTGATTAAGAATACAGGAGGGCGAAAATGATGAAGAAACCAGTTTTAGTAGTAATGGCAGCAGGAATGGGAAGCCGCTATGGAGGTCTGAAACAGATCGATCCGATTGACAAAGAAGGTCATATTATCATGGACTTTTCCATTTATGATGCAGTAAGAGCTGGCTTTGAGAAAGTCGTATTTATTATAAAGAGAGAAAATGAACAGGCATTCCGTGAGGCAATCGGGGATCGTCTGAGCAAACAGATCGAAGTAGCGTATGTTTTCCAGGAACTGACCAATCTTCCGGAAGGTTATGCAGTCCCGGAAGGAAGAGTGAAACCGTGGGGAACCGGCCATGCAGTCTTAAGCTGTATCGATGAGATCGATGGACCTTTTGCTGTTATCAATGCAGATGATTACTATGGTGTACATGCATTCAAGATGGCATATGATTTCCTGACTTCTGAGCAGGAAGAAGGAGATGTTTACCGTTACATGATGGTAGGATACCGCCTTGAGAATACCCTTACAGAGAATGGTCATGTTGCCAGAGGTGTCTGTGTGACAGATGAGGAAGGTCATCTGATCAAGATCAATGAGCGTACCCATATCGAGAAACATGACGGCGGTACAGCATACACAGAGGATGACGGCAAGACATGGACCATGCTTCCGGAGGGCAGCATCGTTTCCATGAATATGTGGGGATTCTCAAACAGCATTTTGAAGGAACTTAAAGAACGTTTTAAACCATTTCTGGATGATGCGATCAAGAATAATCCGATGAAGGGAGAATATTTCCTTCCATTTGTTGTTGACGAACTTCTTCAGGAGCACAAAGCAACTGTCAAAGTTCTCAAGTCCGAGGATAAATGGTACGGAGTTACTTACAAAGAAGATAAACCAATGGTAATGGCTGCAGTTCAGAACCTGAAAGATCAGGGGCTGTATCCGCAGAATTTATGGGAGGAAGCATAAGTGGAGATCAGCAATACAGTACGTGAAGCGATTGACGGCTTCAAATTGCATGGTGAACTCAAAGAGTGCATCAGATATGGAAGCGGTCATATTAATGATACTTATCGACTGACTTACGAGACATCACAGGGAACGAAACGATATATCCTGCAGAGAATGAGCAGAAATATTTTTAAGAAACCAGTGGAACTGATGGAAAATATCAGCGGTGTCACTTCCTGGCTCCGCAAAAAGATCATCGAGAATGGCGGCGATCCGGAACGAGAGACACTGACACTGGTAAAAAGCCAGACAGGTCTTCCGTATTTTGTGGATTCTGATGGAGAGTACTGGAGAGTCTATCTCTTTATTGAGGGAGCGACCTGCTACGATGCAGTAAAGGACGACAATGATTTCTATCAGAGCGCAGTAGCATTCGGACATTTTCAGCAGCTTCTGGCAGATTATCCGGCAGAGACACTTCATGAGACGATCAAGGATTTCCATAACACACCGGACCGCCTTAAGAAATTCAAGAAAGCTGTTGCAGAGGATGTCTGTGGAAGAGCAGCCTCTGTCCAGAAAGAAATTGATTTTATCCTGGAGAGAGAAGAACTGACACATGCACTGTATGATATGCAGCTTGACGGAAGACTTCCGCTTCGTGTAACACATAATGACACCAAGCTGAACAACATCATGATCGATGACGCGACAGGCAAAGCAATCTGTGTGATCGATCTGGATACAGTCATGCCGGGACTGACAGCGAATGATTTCGGTGATTCTATCCGCTTCGGAGCAAGCACAGCTCTGGAGGACGAGAGAGACCTTTCCAAGGTGTCCTGTGACCTTCATCTCTTTGATGTTTATGCGAAGGGATTTATCGAGGGATGTGGCGGTGCGCTGACAGACCTTGAGATCGAGATGCTTCCGATGGGAGCGATCCTTATGACATTTGAGAATGGAATCCGTTTCCTGACAGACCATCTGGAGGGAGATCATTACTTCCATATCCACAGAGAGGGACATAACCTTGACAGATGCAGGACCCAGCTTACTCTTGTAAAAGACATGCAGGAAAAACTGCCGCAGATGAATGAGATCATCAGAAAATATAAATGATTTTTACAATAAAAAAGCTTCGGAACTTTGAACAGGTTCCGAAGCTTTTTGTTGTATATATCAGCCCTTTACACCACCGGAGGTAAGACCACCGACAAGATGTTTCTCGATCAGTATAAACAGGATGATGACCGGTACTGTTGCAAACAGTGAGGATGCAAACAGATACTGCCATTCTACCATGTTGTAACCGTTGAAGATCGTAATACCGACCGTCAGAGGTTTGAAGACATCTGTTGAGATCAGAGTCAGTGCGACTGTATATTCATTCCATGCGTTGATAAATACGAAGATCAGCGCAGTTACGATACCAGGTGCGGCGACTGGAAGAAGGATGCGGATCAGGGCAGAAACCTTGCCACAGCCGTCAACTGTTGCAGCCTGTTCCATTTCAGGTGAGATAGAAATAAAAGTACCGCGCAGCAGCCAGATCGCGAATGCCTGGTTGAATGCTGCATTGATAAATACAAGACCAACGAGACTGTCTGTCATACCGAAGGTTGACATGATCTTGTAGATACCTACCAGAAGGACTACAGGAGCAAACATCTGGGAGATGATAACGATACCCAGGAAGATCTTTTTGCCCTTAAACTTCATTCGTGCAAGTGCATAAGCTGCAGGAATACCACATACGATCGCGATCAGAGTGGAGCCACCTGCAACGATCAGGGAGTTGATGAAATATCTGGAAAGTGGAGCCAGTGTCCAGATATCCTTGAAGTTCTGCCAGAGCCAGTGGATCGGGAGAAGTGTTCCCTTGGTTGCGTAGATTTCTGCACGGCTCTTGGCGGCAGTCGTAAACATAACAAAGTATGGATACAGCGTAATCAATACGACCAGAATGACAAAAACATAAAGAAGAACCCGAAGGAGTGTGCTTTTTGTGTCGCGTGAATGTTTCATTAGTCTTCCTCCTCCTTTCTAAGTGAAAGTACCATATAAACAGAAGCGCATGCACACAGGATCAGGAATCCGATCACGGATACTGCAGCTGCTTCACCGGATTTGCCTTTGTAGAAAGCAAGTTTATAGAGATAGGTAACAAGGGTATCGGTACGGCTTGCCGGGTCGCCCTTGGTAATTGTCCATATGATAGGGAAGGAGTTGAATACATAAATGATATTCAACACAGTACTTACCGTCAGAGAAGATTTTACCAGCGGAAGTGTGATCTTGAACAGCTTCTGCCAGTAGTTGGCACCGTCAACGGTAGCCGCTTCATAATAAGAGTTGTCGATACTCTGCAGACCGGAAAGGACACAGAAAGTAACAAATGGTACAGTAACAAAAATACCTACAAAAATTTCCCATGCAAAATATGCTTCCGGGGTAGGAGTCCAGTTGACCGGACTGGAGATCAGTCCAAGTTTCAGTAAAAGGGTGTTCAGTGCACCGTAATCCTTGTCAATGATGAATTTCCATACGCCTGCCTGGATGATCAGGGAAGTTGCCCATGGAAATACAACAATAGCACGGACTGCTTTACGGAAACGGAATTTGTTGTTCAGTACAAGTGCAAGAATGAAACCAAATACAGTAGAAAGTACAACTACAGCAATGGTCCATACGAGAGTATTTTTCAGGACTATTTTAAAAGTAGATCCTTTCAGGACTTTGGTAAAATTGTCAAGTCCGCAAAATCCTTTTATCAGACCTGCTTTACTCACTTCACTCATTGAAGTACGAAAAACTTCAAAAATAGGAAAGAGTATAAAGATTGTCATAAGAAGGATACTGGGAAGCAGCCACAGATATGGCTCCACAGCAGCCAGAGGTTTCTTTTTTTTCATATTTACACCACCAAATCATTTGCTCAAAAGAATCGGGAGCCGGTCACTAATGTTCCGGCTCCCGGTTAAGTCGTATCTAAATCTGGGATCAGCCTGCAATATCAGCCTGAAGATCATCAAGCAGTGTCTGAACGTCGTCGCCAAGGAGTGCGTTCTGCTCTACTTCGATAACGCCCTGCTTTACATCTGCCCATTCAGTCTTGGTTGCCGGGTAGAAGTTGCAGCTCTGCAGGATATCGATCCAGGATGAATAAGTTTCGTCCTCTTTTGCAAGAAGATCTGCTGCTGTCTGAGTGGTTGGAAGGAATCCTTCGTATACCATGTAATCAGCGTAACGAGTGTCATCATAGAAGAAGTCAAAGAACTTGGTGATGGCAGCTGTACGAGCTTCCTGATCCTCAGCGGAGTCATCCTTGAATACTTCAAGACGGTCGCAAACGCCCATTGCTACGGATTCGCAGCCCTCATTTGCAGGGATTGTTGTTACATCGTAGTTAATGTCATATCCACCATCGGAGAGATAGGTAGGAATGTTGTTCGGTCCGATCATCATGGCAACTTTGCCTGCACCAAACATATCCTGAAGGTCATAACGTGTTTCGTTAGCCGGATCGGAGTTGGTGTATCCATCGTTTACAAGACCGAGTGCGAAGTTCAGAGCTTCTACGTTCTTGTCGCTGTTGAGTGCCCAGTCACCATTTTCATCAACGAATCCGCCGCCGTTGTTCCATGTATAATAAGAGAATGCAGCCTGACCTTCGTCAGTTGTCATATCAATACCCCATGGATAAACGTCATCGCCGAATTTATCTTTGATCTTCTTTGCTGCGTCCTGAACTTCTGCCCATGTGGTAGGAACGGTAGCACCTGCTTCTTCAAGGATGTCCTTGTTATAGAAGAGTGCACGGCAGGATGCCAGGATCGGTAATGCGTATACAGTATCATCAATTGTGCTTGCTTCCCAGAATGACGGGAAGAATTTGGACTGAAGATCTTCAGAAGCATATTCTGTTGCAGGCATCAGCAGATCGTCAGCCACATAATCTGCAAGAACGTCGATATTCAGAATATCAGGTGCGTTGTTGTTTGCAACCAGTGTATTTACTTTGGTATAAAGATCGTTCCAGGAAACAATTTCGATGTTCAGATCAATATCTGAGTTTTCAGCTTCGAAATCCTTTTCGAACTGGGACCACCACGCCTGGGTCTGGGTACCATACTGGCTGATGATGACATCCAGAGTTGTCTTGTCGTCTGCTGCGAGAACAGGCTGAGCCATTGTTGCTGTCATTGCCAGTACCATAGCTAATGCGATTTTACGTTTCATATGAAAGTCCTCCCTTTTGTTTGGTGAAACTGACAGAACCGTCAGTTTGGTTTCGTGATAATCACGAATGTATTAGGCTGATTATACCGTTTATAAGACTAAGTGTCAATAAAAATAGACAAAAAAAGACTGAAAATACAAAAAAAACAATGTATATTGCATAAAGAAAAGTATTGACAAGTTGCACAAAGATTCAAAATCAGAATCTCCAAAACAGAAGTTTCATAACTGCATCAGGTAATAGGTAAAATATGTGGGAGTTTTAGTAAAATATGCGGGATGTTTGGGGAAAATATTGTGAAAAAAATAAAACAGTGCTACAATGTCACCGTAGTAAAACAAAAGCAAATGTCAGGAGGAGCAGATCATGGCAATTTTAGTAACAGGCGGAGCTGGCTTTATCGGAAGCCATACCGTAGTAGAGCTTCAGAACGCAGGATATGACGTAGTAGTACTGGATAACTTAAGCAACTCCAGCGAGAAGAGCCTTGAACGTGTAGAAAAGATCACAGGAAAACCGGTTAAATTTTATAAAGTAGATATTCTTGACAGAGAAGGACTGAACGAAGTTTTTGAGAAAGAGGATATCGATTCCTGTATCCATTTCGCAGGTCTCAAAGCAGTTGGAGAATCTGTTGTTAAACCATGGGAATATTATGAGAATAACATTGCAGGTACACTTACACTGGTTGATGTGATGAGAAAACATAATGTCAAAAATATTATTTTCTCCTCTTCCGCAACTGTATACGGCGATCCGGCGATCATCCCGATCACAGAGGAATGCCCGAAAGGACAGTGCACCAACCCTTATGGATGGACCAAATCCATGCTGGAGCAGATCCTTACAGATATCCAGAAAGCAGATCCGGAATGGAATGTAGTACTTCTTCGTTACTTCAACCCGATCGGTGCTCACAAGAGCGGTCTTATCGGTGAGAACCCGAATGGTATCCCGAACAACCTGATGCCTTACATCACACAGGTTGCAGTAGGCAAGCTCAAAGAACTCGGCGTATTCGGAAATGACTATGACACACCGGACGGAACTGGTGTCAGAGATTACATCCACGTAGTTGACCTTGCCAAAGGACATGTAAAGGCTGTCCAGAAACTGGAAGACAATTCCGGACTCAGCATCTACAACCTTGGTACAGGTAAAGGATACAGTGTTCTTGACATTGTTAAGAACTTTGAAGCTGCAACAGGCGTTAAGATCCCATACTCTATCAAACCTCGTCGTGCCGGTGATGTTGCAACATGCTATTCCGATGCAACCAAGGCTAAGAAGGAACTTGGATGGGAAGCAGAGTACGATATCAAAGATATGTGTGCAGATTCCTGGAACTTCCAGCAGAAGAACCCGAACGGTTACGAAGACTGATTTTTATAAATACCATATATAATAAGAAACACCCCGGCAGAACGTATTCACAGCGTTCTGCCGGGGTGTTTTGTTTTGAAGAGATTTAGTGATATTTCTTTTCTTTTTCGAATTTCGGTTCACAGGTCAGCTCAATGCCGAGTTTGCGGAATTCCCAGATATCCACGGATGACAGCATGACAGAAGTATGTGCCTGGCATCCCTTGAGTGTGTGGAGCTGTTCCAGAGCCTTACGTGCTTCCGGGTTATCAGCGGCACTGACAGAAAGTGCGATCAGGGTTTCATCTGTATGAAGTCTCGGGTTCTTGCTTCCGAGATATTTGGTCTTGAGTTCCTGGATCGGATGGATCGCCTCCGGTGAGATCACATGATGCTCATGGTTGATGCCTGCGAGTTCCTTGAGTGCATTCAGAAGAAGTGCAGAGGAAGCACCGAGAAGGTCGGAAGTCTTTCCATAAACAATGCGTTCGTCAGGAAGTTCAAGGGCAGCAGCCGGTGCACCGGTCTCCTGTTCTTTGGCAAGGCTGGCAGGAACAACTTTGCGGTCATCGAGGGATGCGTGAGCCTGTTTCAGAAGAAGTTCGATCTTGCGTACTTCTTCTTCAGTACCGTCGCCTGTGAGAAGGGCATCGCAGCTCTTATAGTAACGGCGGATGATCTCCTGGCGGGAAGCTTCACAGCATACTTCGTCATCAACGATGCAGTTTCCGGCCATATTGACACCCATATCTGTAGGGGATTTGTAAGGGCATTCTCCCATGATCTTTTCAAACATTGCCTGGAGAACAGGGAAGATCTCTACGTCACGGTTGTAGTTGACGGTTGTCTCACCGTAAGCTTCCAGATGGAACGGGTCGATCATGTTGACATCATTAAGGTCTGCAGTAGCAGCCTCGTATGCCAGATTGACCGGATGCTTGAGCGGAATGTTCCAGATCGGGAAAGTCTCGAATTTGGCATAGCCGGCAGCAACGCCGCGTTTGTATTCATGGTATACCTGGGAAAGACAGGTTGCCATTTTTCCGCTTCCTGGTCCTGGTGCGGTGATGACTACGAGAGGTCTGGTTGTTTCGATATATTCATTTTTGCCATATCCTTCATCGCTCACGATCAGCGGGATATTGCTCGGGTATCCTGGAATACTATAATGGAAGTAAACTTTGATGCCGAGTTTTGCAAGGCGGTTTTTAAAGAGAATAGCACTTTCCTGTCCGGCGTAGCGTGTGATGCATACACTTCCTACATAGAGACCGCGCTCTGTAAAAGCATCGATCAGACGAAGTACATCCTCATCGTAAGTGATTCCGAGGTCACCGCGCATTTTGTTCTTATCAATATCAGAGGCGCTGATGACAATGACAATCTCAGCCTGGTCGCGGAGCTGCATGAGCATGCGGAGCTTGCTGTCCGGCTCAAATCCTGGAAGAACACGGGATGCATGGTAATCATCAAAAAGCTTTCCGCCGAATTCCAGATAGAGCTTGTTGTCAAATTTGCTGATACGGTCGCGGATGTGTTCGGACTGCATAGTCAGATACTTTTCATTATCAAATCCAATTTTCATTTGTCGATTTCCTTTCCATCACAGTTAGCTATAGTAATTAGTTGGGTCTAGCTATCACGTGGATAGTATACTACAGTTATTGTTCACAGGCAATATCCCATTACTACAAACATTCACAGTTTTTCAGTTGATTTATAATAGAAATCTCTTTATAATATAGAAGATAACAAGAGGAGGAAAAGAATGAACGATCATATGGATAAGCGTCCGGATGATAAGCGTCCGAACCGAAATAACCCAGGAAATCAGGGACCGAACAAGAATCGTCAGACCATTCTTGGATTTTTGATCTGTCTCCTGATCAGTTTAGTTTGTCTGAGTTTTGTGACAGATATGATGAGCGATAAATCCAGTGAGATCACATATGATAAATTTATCGAAATGGTAGATAAAGATCAGATCAAAGAAGTGACACTCCAGTCCGGAGTGCTGACTGTCGTTCCAAAACTTCAGAAATCTTACCAGAAAGAAAGCTATAAGGTCAACCAGATGGAGGATACCAGTGCACTGACGCAACGTCTGGAAGGCAAAGGAATTATTTTCAAATATGAACAGCCTGATGTGATGGGAGAGTTTGTATCTACCATGATCAGTCTGCTGCTTCCGACGGTAGTGCTGTTCTTTATGCTGATGTATCTTATGCGGCGAATGAACAAAGGTAGTGGCGGCGGCATCATGGGAGTCGGCAAGAGCCGTGCCAAAGCCTACATTCAGAAGGAAACAGGTGTTCTTTTTAAGGATGTAGCAGGACAGGAGGAAGCCAAGGAATCTCTTCAGGAGGTTGTTGATTTCCTGCACAATCCGGGAAAATACACGCAGATCGGTGCGAAACTTCCGAAAGGAGCCCTTCTCGTAGGACCTCCGGGAACAGGTAAGACCCTTCTTGCGAAAGCCGTTGCAGGAGAGGCAAAGGTACCGTTCTTTTCACTTTCCGGTTCCGAATTTGTCGAGATGTTTGTCGGTGTCGGAGCTTCCAGAGTCAGAGATCTGTTTGAGGAAGCCAAGAAGAATGCACCGTGTATCGTGTTTATTGATGAGATCGATGCAATCGGTAAGAGCCGTGATTCCAGATATGGCGGCGGCAATGACGAGCGTGAGCAGACACTGAACCAGCTCCTTGCAGAGATGGATGGTTTTGATACTTCCAAGGGCCTTCTGATCCTGGCGGCAACCAACCGTCCGGAAGTACTTGACCCGGCACTTTTAAGGCCAGGACGTTTTGACCGACGTATCATCGTAGATCGTCCGGATCTCAAGGGCCGTGTAGAGATCCTCAAGGTCCATGCCAAGAATGTCATGCTGGATGAAACTGTGGATCTGGATGCGATCGCACTGGCTACTTCCGGGGCAGTCGGATCTGACCTTGCCAACATGATCAACGAAGCTGCGATCCTTGCTGTCAAGAACGGCCGAAGGGCTGTCTCACAGAAGGATCTTCAGGAATCCGTAGAGGTTGTCCTTGTCGGCAAAGAGAAGAAAGACCGTATCTTAAGCGTGCAGGAGAGACGTATCGTTTCCTACCACGAAGTAGGACATGCACTTGTGAATGCTCTCCAGAAGGATGCAGAACCGGTGCAGAAGATCACGATCGTTCCGCGTACCATGGGAGCACTCGGTTACGTTATGCAGGTTCCGGAGGAAGAGAAATATCTCAATACCCAGAAGGAACTCGAGGCTATGCTGGTTGGATACCTTGGAGGACGTGCGGCTGAGGAGATCGTATTTGATACTGTAACGACAGGTGCAGCCAATGATATCGAGCAGGCGACCAAGGTTGCCCGTGCAATGATCACCCAGTATGGTATGTCACAGAAATTTGGTCTGATGGGACTTGCAACACAGGAGAACCAGTATCTTTCCGGTCGTGCAGTCCTTAACTGTGGTGATGACACAGCGACAGAGATCGACCACGAAGTAATGCAGCTCCTTCATTATTCCTATGAGGAAGCCAAGAGACTTCTGAACGAACACAGAGAAGCACTGGACAAGATCGCTGAGTATCTGATCCGCAGAGAGACGATCACTGGCAAGGAATTCATGAAGATCTTCCGTGCAGTCGAGAGAGGACTTGAGATTCCGGAAAACCTTGACGAACTTCCGGATTTTGACAAGAAAGACGAGGAAAAGCAGCCAGAGACAGAAGTGGATACTCCTGCGAAGGTAAATCTTTCCAAGGAAGCTCTGGCAGAGACAGAAGCGGAAGTCCCTGAGAATCAGGAGACACCAGAAACACCGGCAGAGATTCCGTCCCAGGAAACAGAATCAGAGACATCAGAAGGTAGCAGCACAGAGGCTTAATAAAGGAGCCGCGATATGTTTCAGATTGAAGAAGAATTAAAGAAGCTTCCCGCAAGACCGGGTGTGTATATCATGCACGACGAGCGGGATGCGATCATCTATGTGGGCAAGGCGATCAGTCTCCGCAACCGTGTACGGCAGTATTTTCAGAGCAGCCGCAACAAGGGTGCCAAGATCGAGCAGATGGTCACCCACATATCGAGATTCGAATATATTGTTACAGATTCTGAACTGGAAGCACTCGTTCTGGAGAGCAACCTTATCAAAGAGCACCGTCCGAAATATAATACGATGCTCAAGGATGACAAGAGCTATCCGTTTATCAAGGTCACGGTGCAGGAGGCATATCCCAGAGTTCTGTTTGCCAGGCAGATGAAGAAGGACAAAAACAGATATTTTGGTCCCTACACCAGTGGCGGTGCGGTCAAGGATGTGATCGAGCTTGTACGCAAACTGTACCAGGTTCGTTCATGCAGCAGGAACCTTCCACGCGACTGTGGTAAGGACCGGCCGTGTCTGTATTACCATATGAAGCAGTGTACAGCTCCCTGTACCGGACATGTGGATCAGAAACAATACAGGGAAAACATCCAGAAGGTGCTCAGCTTTCTGAATGGTGATTTTCAGGATACGATCGACGAACTCACAGACAAGATGATGACAGCTTCCGAAGAAATGCGATTCGAAGATGCTGCCGGATATCGTGATCTGATCCAGAGCATCCGCAAGATCGGAGAGCGTCAGAAGATCACTGCCTACGGAGAAGAGGACCGCGATATCATTGCTGTGGCGATGGATGAGAGCCTTGATCTCAGAGAGCAGGATGCCGTTGTCCAGGTTTTCTTTATGCGAAGCGGCAGGATGATCGGCAGAGACCATTTTTATCTGAGAGTTGCGCGGGGGGATACCCGTTCGCAGGTTTTGTCCAGTTTCCTCAAGCAGTATTATGCGGGAACACCGTTTATACCAAGAGAGATCATGCTTCAGGCTGAGATTGAGGACAGGGAAGTGATCGAGGAATGGCTGACTTCCCGCCGGAAACAGAGGGTTCATATCGTAATCCCGAAGAAGGGTACCAAGGAAAAAATGGTAGAACTTGCCTGGGAAAATGCCCGCATGGTTCTGGATAAGGACCGCGAGCGGATCCGCAGGGAGGAAGGCAGAACGATCGGAGCTGTCCATGAGGTAGAGGAATGGCTTGGACTTACAGGAATCAGCCGTATGGAGGCGTTCGATATCTCCAATATCAGTGGTTTTGAGTCCGTTGGTTCCATGGTAGTCTATGAGAAGGGCAAGCCGAAGCGGAGCGATTACCGCAAATTCCGGATCAAGTCTGTTCAGGGGTCGAATGATTATGCCAGTATGGAGGAAGTTCTGACGAGGCGCTTTACACACGAGAGTAATGGAGAGTTTGACAGTTTTGCGAGAATGCCGGACCTGCTTCTGATGGATGGAGGCCGAGGACAGGTCAATATTGCACTTGGGGTCCTTGAGAATCTGGGTATTGATGTTCCGGTCTGCGGAATGGTCAAGGATGACCACCATCGCACCAGAGGACTTTATTATAATAATGTAGAGATCCCGATCGACACAAACAGTGAGGGATTCCGGCTGATCACCAGGATCCAGGATGAAGCACACCGCTTTGCGATCGAGTATCATCGTTCTTTGAGGAGTAAAGAACAGGTTCACTCGATCCTGGATGATATTCCGGGAATCGGAGAGCGCAGAAGAAAGGCTCTGATGCGCCGTTTCCGCTCGATCGCGGCGATCAGGGATGCTTCTGAGGAAGAACTGGCGCAGACAGAGTCCATGAATGCAGGAAGTGCAAAACAGGTGTATGATTTTTTCCATCGGCCAGATAATCCGGCAAATGAGAAATAAAAAGGCACTTGAAATATATAAACGTTAAAGGAGAGCACAAAGTATGAAAGGTGTATTGATGACAAAGATGGTGCAGGAGCTGAGCCTTACAAATCTGACTCCTGAGATTGACCTGTCAGACAAGAAGATCATAACAGCAGAGATTAACCGTCCTGCACTGCAGCTTACTGGTTATCTGGAGCATTTTGCCAATGAACGTGTTCAGATCATCGGTTATGTAGAGTACACATATCTGATGCAGCTCAGTGATGAGAAACGCATGATGACATACGAGCGATTCATTTCCAGTAAGATTCCGTGTGTTATTTTCAGTACCATGACCAAGCCGTCTCAGGATATGATCGACATGGCAATTAAATATAATGTTCCTACATTTGTGACAGAAAGAACAACTTCAAGCCTGATGGCGGAGATCATCCGCTGGCTGGGCGTACAGCTTGCACCATGTATTTCCATCCACGGAGTTCTGGTAGATGTCTATGGTGAGGGGATCCTGATCACAGGTGAGAGCGGCATCGGTAAGAGCGAGGCTGCGCTGGAGCTGATCAAGCGTGGACACCGTCTGGTAAGTGACGATGTTGTAGAACTTCGTAAAGTAAGTGACGTTACCCTGGTCGGATCTGCGCCGGACATCACGAGGCATTTTATCGAGCTTCGAGGCATCGGTATCATCGATGTCAAGACGCTGTTCGGTGTTGAGAGTGTCAAGGATACCCAGTCTGTAGACCTTGTCATCAAACTGGAAGAGTGGGACCGCGACAAAGAATACGACCGTCTCGGTCTGCATGAAGAATACACCGAATACCTTGGAAACAAGATCGTGTGCCATTCCCTTCCGATCAGACCAGGACGTAACCTGGCTGTTATCGTAGAATCTGCCGCAGTCAACCACAGACAGAAGAAGATGGGTTACAATGCGGCTGAGGAACTCTACAAGCGTGTACAGGCAAACATTGCACGTAAGAGAGAAGAATAAATTTAAGAAAAGGTGGAGAAAAATGAAATCATATTGTTTTGGAATCGACGTAGGCGGAACTTCTGTAAAATGCGGTCTGTTCAACACAGACGGAACACTGTTAGAGAAATGGGAGATCCCTACCAGAACTGAAAATAAAGGCGAGAACATCCTTCCGGACGTTGCTGAGACGATCAAAGCCAAGATCGCAGAAAAGAATATTGACAAAGATGATATCGAAGGTGTTGGAATCGGAATTCCAGGACCGATCAACTCCAAAGGAGAAGCTGCCTGTGCAGTAAACCTCTACTGGGGATTCACACCGGTAGCTCAGATCTTAAGTGACCTCACAGGACTTAAGGCTCAGGCAGGAAACGATGCAAACGTAGCAGCACTCGGTGAAGCATGGAAAGGTGCAGCGGCAGGTTCTCAGAATGTGATCATGGTCACTCTCGGAACTGGTGTCGGCGGCGGAATCATCATTGACGGCAAGATCGTAGCAGGTTCCCACGGAGCAGGCGGTGAGATCGGACATGCACTCGTAGTCCGTGACGAAGCCGAAAAATGCAACTGTGGAAATCATGGCTGCCTGGAACAGTATGCTTCCGCAACAGGAATCGTGCGTGTGGCTGGAAGAATGCTTGCAGCTTCCGATGACGACAGTACCTTAAGAGAACTTCAGAATATCACAGCAAAGGATGTTCTGGACGCTTTCAAAGCCGGAGATGCAGTAGCAGTCCGTGTTATGGAGTATGTTGGAGACCTTCTCGGCGGAGCAATTGCAGGATTTGCTACAGTTGCTGATCCGGAAGCAATCGTTATCGGCGGCGGTGTATCCAAGGCAGGTCAGCCGCTTATCGACTGCATCGAGAAATACTATCAGAGATATGCATTCCCGTCCTGCAAGGAGACACCGATCGTTCTTGCAACACTTGGAAATGATGCAGGTATCTACGGTGCTGCCAAGATGGTACTCTGATAATCAGAAATTACATATTTTGAGCTGAACCTGAGAGGAAGAAGTCTTTTTACGAAGATTTCTTCCTTTTTTTAGAAAAAAATCCCAAAAAACCAAGGTTTTTGAAAGAAAATGTGAAGTTTTTAATTGGGGGCTTTATTTACGATTTTTTATTTGATATAATGGTACGGACTATAAAGGAGGAAAACCATGAATTACGGAAAAAAATCAGTCTCCAGGAAGCGGAATTCTCTGATTTCCCGTACCGCAATGATGGGTAAGAGAGCACATGTTTCTTTTATCAGAGTCCTGTTTGCGGTCCTGATCACAATATGTGTGGTCGTGGGATGTGTCGGGATTGGAGCTTTCAGGGGAATTATAGACAATGCTCCCGATGTGAATGATATTGATATTTCACCATTGGGATATGCGACTTTTTTGTATGATGGTGACGGAAATCAGCTTCGTAAATTAACGGCTCCCAGTTCCAACCGTCTGCCTGTCTCAATCGACCAGATTCCGGTGGATCTGCAGCATGCGGTAGTTGCGATAGAGGATGAGCGTTTTTATGAGCATAATGGAATTGACGTGCGCGGAATCCTGCGTGCTTTCGTAAAAAATATCACCTCAGGAAATCTTTCTGAGGGAGCAAGTACGATCACTCAGCAGCTTCTCAAGAACAATGTATTTACCAACTGGACCAAGGAGTCTACCTGGCTTGAACGTTTTACACGTAAAATACAGGAACAGTATCTTGCGGTAGAAGTTGAGAAGAAGATCAACAATAAGGATGTGATCCTTGAGAACTATCTGAATACCATTAACCTTGGAGCAGGAACTTATGGTGTACAGGCAGCAGCAAGGAAGTATTTTAATAAGGATGTCTGGGATCTGAACCTTTCAGAGAGTGCAACTCTGGCGGGTATCACACAGAACCCGACACAGTTCAACCCGATCGAACATCCAGAGGAAAATGCCAAGAGACGTAAAGAAGTTTTGGATCACATGATCGCTCAGGGCTATATTACACAGGCACAGTATGACGAAGTGCTCAATGATGACGTGTATTCACGCATCCAGGCTGCCCAGATCGAGAATTCTGAGACAGAGAATACGGTTTACAGTTATTTTGAGGATGAACTGATCGATCAGGTGATCAATGACCTGATGAATATTAAGGGATATACCAGAACACAGGCACAGAACCTTGTCTACAGCGGTGGTCTGAGCATTTATACAACACAGGATTCTGCAATCCAGAAGATTCTTGATGAAGAATATGCAGATCCGTCCAATTATCCGGATTATGTACAGTATGCACTGGACTATGCACTGACTGTCAAGAATCCTCAGGGTGAAGAAGTAAACTACAGCAAGGAAATGCTCGAGCTTTACTTCCAGAATGAAGATCCGGAATTTGACCTGCTCTTTGACTCTCAGGAAGAAGGTCAGAGTTATGTTGACCGTTATAAGGAAAGTATTCTCGCAGACGGAAGCACGGTTGTAGCAGAGCGTGTAAGCTTTGCACCTCAGCCACAGTCGTCCATGAGTGTAATCGACCAGCATACAGGATATGTCAAGGCGATCATCGGCGGTCGTGGAGAGAAGACTGCAAGTCTGACGCTGAACCGTGCAACGGATACAACCAGACAGCCTGGATCTACATTCAAGATCCTGTCTACGTATGCACCTGCTCTCAATGAGAAAGGCATGACACTGGCAACTACTTTTGAAGATGAACCATATAATTATCCGGATGGTTCACCAGTTAACAATGCATCGAGAAGTTATAATGGAACAACCACGATCCGCAAGGCAATCCAGAATTCTATCAACGTTGTTGCTGTCAAATGCCTGGAGGAAGTTACACCGGAACTGGGACTTCAGTATCTGGACAATTTTGGATTTACAACACTGGCACATGGCACAGAAGCAGATCGTGATGCTGATGGAACAGTATGGACAGATGCAAACCTCCCACTGGCACTCGGTGGTCTGACAAATGGTGTCACAAACATAGAACTGTGTGCAGCTTACGCGGCAATCGCAAACAGTGGAAATTATATTGAACCACTTTATTACACCAAGATCCTGGATCATAATGGCAATGTCCTGATCGAGAAAACATCTGCCGGACGTTCTGTTATCAAAGAAAGTACAGCATGGCTTCTTACAAGTGCAATGGAGGATGTTGTGACACAGGGTACAGGTACAGCGTGCCAGCTTGATAATATGACAGTCGCAGGTAAGACTGGTACTACAGATGCATACAATGACCTGTGGTTTGTAGGATATACACCATATTATACCTGTGCAGTATGGTCTGGATTTGACAATAACGAGAAACTTCCAGAGGATGCGAGAAACTTCCACAAGAATCTCTGGAAGAAAGTCATGACCCGTATTCATGAGGGACTTCCGGACAAAGATTTCGATATGCCTGCAAGTGTAGAGAAACTCAGTGTCTGCGCAGAGACAGGGCTTCTTCCGCGAGCCGGATGCCCGATTATAACGGAGTACTTTGATATCGGTGATGTTCCAACGGATGAGTGCGACCAGCATTTCTATGGATATTCTGATTATGATAATTCTGATATGACGGAATACACCACAGAAGAGGGAATATATAATTCTGATGGTACACAGACAGATAATACGGACGATAATACCGGAGATAATACCGGAGATAATACCGGGGATAATACAGGCGATAACACTGGAGACAATACCGGAGACAACACGGGAGATAACACCGATAATACCGGAGACAATACCGGCGGAAACGACGGCGGAGATAACGGTGGTGATAATGGAGATAACACCGGAGGCGATGATGGTGGAGATTCTTCAGGTGGAGATGCCGAAGAATAATAAAGTATGAAACAGCAGCAGGCTGCAATCATCTGGCACAGGATGGTCGCAGCCTGTGTTGTACAGGCAGGGAGGATGAGAATGGAACAATACAAAACAGTACTGGAGGGCGGTACCGGGGAGATCGTCGAGAAGAAATCCCGCTTCATAGCAACGGTGCGCCCGGTTAAGAATGAGGAGGAAGCCCTGGCATTTCTGGAAGAGATGCGTAAGAAATACTGGGATGCCAGACATAACTGTTATGCATATTCAATCGGGAAGAACCGAGAATTTACCCGCTGCAGTGATGATGGAGAGCCATCCGGCACAGCAGGCCGGCCGATGCTGGATGTGATCCTGGGCGAAGATATCTATAATGTTGCAGTAGTTGTGACGCGATATTTCGGAGGAGTGCTCCTCGGAACCGGCGGGCTTGTCAGAGCTTACTCCAAAGCCGTGCAGGAAGGACTTGCAGGAAGCCTTGTGATCGAGAAGAAAAAAGGCATTTCTCTCAAGGTTACAACAGATTACACAGGAATTGGCAAGATCCAGTACATCGCAGGAGAACGTCAGATCCCGATCCTCGACAGCGAATATACGGACAAAGTTGTTCTGAAACTTCTTGTTCCTGACGCAGAAACAGAAGCTGTGCAGAAAGCCATCACAGAAGGCACAAACGGCAGAGCAGGAATGGAAAAAGAAAAAGAATTGTACTTTGCAAAAGTAAATGGAGAAGTTCTTACGTTTGAGGACTGACGATCGAAAGAACGATTATTTTGAAATTGAAATACAAAAAAAGCTGAACGCATGTGCAAAACAACGTTCAGCTTTTTTGCCTATTCAGATCAGCATTTCTCCGGTTCCGGATAATCTACGCCAAAAGTATCAACAGTCATAGACTTGATCTCCTGGTCATCAAGCGGACGGTCTCTGAAGTCTGTCTCAGTCTCAGCGATCTTGTTGACAACATCCATGCCCTCGATCACTTTGCCGAATGCAGCATAGCTTCCGTCAAGATGCGGAGCAGTTTTGTGCATGATGAAGAACTGGCTTCCGCCTGAGTTTGGATGCATAGCTCTTGCCATGGAAAGAACACCTGGGGTATGAGCCAGATCATTTGCAACACCGTTCTGTGCAAATTCGCCCTTGATGCTGTATCCCGGGCCGCCCATTCCGGTTCCTTCCGGGCATCCGCCCTGGATCATGAAACCGTTGATGACACGGTGGAAGATCAGTCCGTCATAGAATCCTTTCTTTACAAGGCTTATGAAGTTGTTGACTGTGTTTGGAGCAACTTCCGGATATAATTCTGCTTTCATTACATCGCCGTTTTCCATAGTAATGGTTACGATCGGGTTTTTATTTGCCATAATGATAATCTCCTTTTGCAAAAAGTATTGTTTTTCTTTGTGGGCTCTATTATAATATGCAAAGAACAATTCTGCAAGGAAAAAGGTGATTTGCGTGATAATAGAGACAGAAAATCCGGAGGAAACTTTTGCCCTCGGACAAAAAATCGGCAGAGCTGCCACTCCCGGACAGGTCTATACACTGACCGGTGATCTGGGCGTTGGCAAGACTGTTTTTACACAGGGGGTTGCATCAGGACTTGGAATCACTGAGCCGGTGAACAGCCCTACATTTACGATCGTACAGGTATACGAGGAAGGCAGACTTCCTTTTTATCATTTTGATGTATACAGGATCGGCGATATAGAGGAAATGGAAGAGATCGGATATGATGATTATTTCTTTGGAGAGGGTATCTGCCTGATCGAGTGGGCAGAGCTGATCGAGGAGATCCTGCCGGAAAACAGGATTTCCATAACCATCGAGAAAGATCTTTCCAGAGGATTTGATTACAGACGTATCACGATCGAGGGACTGGAATTATAATAATTGAGGAGAAAAAAATGAAAATTTTAGGTCTTGACAGCTCAGGAATTGTAGCTTCCGTAGCTGTTGTAGAGGATGATATTCTCGTAGCAGAATACACCGTAAATTACAAAAAAACACATTCACAGACACTGCTTCCGATGCTGGATGAGATCGCAAAGATGACAGAGCTTGATCTGAATACGATCGACGCGATCGCAGTCGCAGCAGGACCGGGATCTTTTACAGGACTCCGTATCGGTTCCGCAACTGCCAAGGGACTTGGACTTGCACTTAAGAAACCGCTTGTGGCAGTGCCGACAGTAGAGGGACTTGCATACAATCTGTATGATACACAGGGACTGATCTGCCCGATCATGGATGCAAGAAGAAAACAGGTCTACACAGGAATCTATCGTTTCGAGGATCACAGACTTGTGACAGTAGAAGACCAGATGGCAGTGCCGATGGAAGAAATGATCACGAAGCTGAATGCATACCAGCAGCCGGTGACCTTCCTGGGCGACGGCGTACCGGTTTTCAAGGACCTGATCGCAGAGAAACTGACTGTGCCGTACACATTTGCACCGGCACACGTAAATAAGCAGAGAGCAGCAGCAGTCGCAGCACTTGGACTTGTTTATTACAAAGAAGGTAAGATACAGACAGCAATGGAGCACATTCCGGACTACCTGCGTGTTTCTCAGGCAGAACGCGAACGTGCGGAACGAGAGAAAAAGGAGCAGCAGTCATGACTTTCCGGGAGATGCTGATCGAAGATCTGGATCAGGTCATGGAGATCGAGACAGATCTTTTTGCCATGCCATGGACAAAGGAGGGAATGTTCACTTTCCTGACAAGAGAGGACACCATGTTCTTCGTAGTAGAAGAAAAGGGCAGGATCCTTGGTTACTGCAGCATGCAGACAGTGCTGGACGAGGGTGATATCCTCAACGTGGCAGTACGCAGTGACCGCCAGAAAGAAGGAATCGGCTATTTTCTGGTAGACAGCATGCTGATGCTTGCACAGGCACAGGGAATCAGCCTGGTTCATCTTGAAGTCAGAGAAAGCAACGGAACTGCCCGCAGACTTTATCAGAGACTGGGATTTGTCGAGGATGGACTTCGCAAAAATTATTATACCGATCCGCTGGAAAATGCGGTTCTTATGACAAAGAAACAATGAGAATTAGAAAAAGAGGAAAAATATGTTAGATGTTTGTTTACTTGGAACCGGAGGGATGATGCCGCTTCCAAGACGCTGGCTGACTGCCCTTATGACAAGATATAACGGAAGCAGCCTGATGATCGACTGCGGCGAGGGAACACAGGTGGCAGTCAAGGAAAAAGGCTGGAGTTTCAAACCGGTCGATGTGATCTGCTTTACCCATTACCACGGAGATCATATCAGCGGACTTCCGGGACTGCTCCTTACCATGGGCAATGCAGACAGGACAGAACCACTTACACTGATCGGTCCGAAAGGACTGGAGCGGGTCGTAAATGCATTACGGGTGATCGCACCGGAACTTCCGTTTGAGATCCGGTTTATCGAGATCACCAAACCAGAAGAAGTCATTGAGATCAATGGATACAGGATCACTGCATTCAGAGTGAACCACAACGTGATCTGTTATGGATACACACTTGAGATTCTGCGCCAGGGCAAATTTTCACCGGAACGCGCGAAGGAACAGGAGATCCCGCTGAAATACTGGAATCCTCTGCAGAAGGGACAGACCATAGAAGCAGACGGTGTTGTATATACGCCGGATATGGTGCTCGGACCAGACCGTAAGGGGATCAAAGTTACCTATACCACAGATACCAGACCGACAGAGTCTATCCTGCGCAACGCAAAAGGCTCAGATCTTTTTATCTGCGAGGGAATGTATGCCGAGGAAGAGAAGCTTGAGAAGGCCAAGGGCTACAAGCATATGATGTTCCGCGAGGCAGCGACACTTGCCAGGGATGCAGAGGTAGGAGAAATGTGGCTGACGCATTTCAGCCCGTCACTGATCCGGCCGGACGAATATATGGATAAAGTAAGAGAGATCTTTCCGAATTCATACCCGGGCAGGGATGGCAAAAGTGTAGAATTAAATTTTGAAGAAGACTAGAGGTGTCTGAATATGGAAGATACATTAATTTTGGCAATCGAAAGTTCCTGCGATGAGACCGCCGCTTCCGTAGTAAAAAACGGCCGGACGATTTTATCCAACGTGATCTCATCACAGATCGAACTTCACAAATTATACGGAGGAGTTGTCCCGGAGATCGCTTCCCGTAAACATATCGAGAAAGTAAACCAGGTCATCGAGAAGGCTCTCAAAGAAGCTGACGTTACTCTGGATGATCTGGACGCGATCGGTGTAACTTACGGACCAGGACTTGTAGGAGCGCTTCTTGTGGGCGTAGCAGAGGCAAAAGCCATTGCCTATGCCAAGAAACTTCCACTGGTAGGAGTGCATCATATCGAAGGACATGTTTCTGCAAACTATATAGAGCATCCTGATCTGGAACCGCCATTTTTGTGCCTGATCGTTTCCGGCGGTCATACACATCTTGTTATCGTCAAGGATTATGGAGAATTCGAGATCCTTGGACGTACAAGGGACGATGCAGCCGGCGAGGCATTTGACAAAGTAGCACGTGCGATCGGACTGGGCTATCCGGGTGGACCAAAGATCGACAAATTATCCAAAGAAGGAAATCCGAATGCCATCGTATTCCCGAAGGCCAAGATCGGAGACTGCCCATATGACTTCAGCTTCAGCGGTGTCAAATCAGCAGTCCTGAACTATCTGAACCAGGCTCAGATGAAAGGAGAAGATGTAAACCGTGCAGATCTTGCAGCTTCTTTCCAGAAAGCTGTCGTAGATGTGCTTGTAGAACATACCATGCAGGCAGCAAAGGATTATCATATGGACAAAGTAGCGATCGCAGGCGGAGTTGCATCCAACGGAACACTTCGGGCAGCGATGGAAGAAGCATGCCAGAAACACGGATACAAATTCTATCGTCCGTCACCGATCTTCTGTACAGATAATGCGGCAATGATCGGAGTGGCAGCTTATTACGAATTTAAAAAGGGAACCCGTCATGGCTGGGATCTGAATGCAGTTCCGAACCTCAGATTAGGTGAGAGATAAAATCCTTTTTACTTTATTAAGAAAGATTTGATGGAGGGCTTATTATGAAGCAGGAGAGAAATACAGCGATCGTTCTGGCAGCAGGACAGGGCAAAAGAATGCACAGTAAGATCCAGAAGCAGTTTCTGGAGATCGATCACCGCCCGGTTCTGTACTATTCACTGGAATGTTTTCAGAAAAGTCCTCTGATCCAGGAAATTATTCTGGTAACAGGAGAAGAAATGATTTCCTATTGTAAAAGAGAAATCGTAGAACGCTATCATTTTACAAAAGTAACCAAAGTGATCGCAGGCGGCAAGGAGCGATATGATTCTGTATATCAGGGGCTTCTTGCCTGCGAAGACTGCGATTATGTATTTATACACGACGGGGCAAGACCGTTCATAACAGAAGAAATCCTGGAGAGAGGTATCTTTGGAGTGCAGGAGACAGGCGCCTGTGCAGTCGGCATGCCATCCAAAGATACCATCAAGATCGCAGATAAGGATGGATTTATCCAGTCTACACCGGACCGCAGCCAGGTGTGGTCTATTCAGACACCACAGATCTTTGCATATCCCCTGATCAGATCCGCCCATGAGAGTCTGCGTGCAAAAGACATGTCAGGAGTCACCGATGATGCCATGGTAGTAGAGCAGGAAAAAGGCACCAAGATCCGCCTGGTAGAAGGCTCCTACCAGAATATCAAGATCACAACACCAGAAGATCTTGATGTTGCAGAAACTTTTTTGAAAAAATATAAAAAAATGTAAATTTAGGTGTTGACATGTGCGAAGTTCGATGATAGAATATGTCTTGCGCTGACAGAGAAGCGCAAAAAACACTGAAAAGTGAATACGGAGAGATATCGAAGTGGTCATAACGAGGCGGTCTTGAAAACCGTTTGTCCGCAAGGGCGCGTGGGTTCGAATCCCACTCTCTCCGCTTGTTAAGAATAAAAAAGATTTTGAAAAAGTCGAAAAAGTTCTTGACAAAAGAAAAACAACGCGATATAATATAAAACGCTTCTGGTAAAGAAATAAACCAAAGCGATTGCGTAGGGCAATTTGGAGAAGTACCCAAGCTGGCCGAAGGGGCTCCCCTGGAAAGGGAGTAGGTCGTTAATAGCGGCGCGAGGGTTCAAATCCCTCCTTCTCCGTTTCAAAACTTCTTGGATAGAAAGTTTTGAAAAAAGTTAAAAAAAGTTCTTGACAAATAGTTGAGAATGAGATAAAATAAACGAGCTGTCGCAAGATGGTAAGTGAAGAACCTTGATAACTAAACAGTGAAACACATACGATTCTCGAAAATTCTTTAAGAATCATCATTCAATAGAATGAACTTTTTATAAACAGTAATGACGAGAGATAACTAAGCTAGTTGGTTGTCTTGAGTAATCAAACACTTTAT
>NZ_JBBMEI010000029.1:0-47989 GCF_040096655.1 Blautia intestinihominis
TAACTGAACCGCCGGATGCGGAACCGCATGTCCGGTGGTGTGAGAGGTCGGCGGCAAAAGCCGTCTCCTACTCGATCGAAATACCAACCATTGATTACGATGTCATCATCTACGATATAGGTCCACACGGTTGACGAAACATAGGTGATATTCGGCACAAGCTCAATGTTCGCCACATTGGTGGTATCAATGCGATACACCTGATAGGCCCAACCGAACCACGAGGTCCCACAGGCCCAGGACATCCGGTATCGCCTTTCATGCCACGAGGTCTGGCAGGTCCCTGTTCTCCTCTTGAACCCTGCTCTCCACGAGGTCCTTCTGGTCCCATAGGTCCGGGAGGACCCTGGATCGTTACGTAAGTGCCACAGGATCCGCTGCAGTTATTACAACAATTTCTGGATTTATTATTTGGACAGTTCATAACAAAATTCCCTGCATAAAATTTGTAGTTGCTTATATATTATGCAGAAGTGCCGCATATGAGAAAAATACAGCGAAATAAATGAAACAGTCTGAGAAGACCAGTAAAATCACAGTTTGGAGACAAATGGAATATGGATATAGAGAGAAGCTTTTGCCATAAGGAGACGCGGCTATGGAAATCAAAAGCATTGATGTATCAAGTTATCAGGGGAAGCCCGACTGGGCGAAAGTAAAGAAGGCGGGCATAAATTTTGCAATTCTTCGAATCCATCAGAAAAACGGACCAGATACAAGTTTTGAACATAATTATAAGGGATGCAGGGCGAATAAGATTGCTGTGGGTGGATACAAATACAGTTATGCTCTGACAGAAGCGCAGGCATTAAAAGAAGCAGAAGAAACACTCGCAGTCCTTGACGGGCGCGAACTGGATCTTCCGGTATTCTATGATCTGGAATGGGAGAAACAGAGAAAACTTGGAAAAGAGGCAGTCGAGAAGATTGCGGTGGTTTTTCTGGATCATATCAAAAAAGCAGGATACAGGGTCGGAATTTATTGTAATGTAGACTGGTATCAGAATGTTCTGAGTACAAAATTGAAATCCTATGACTTGTGGCTTGCCAGATACCCGGCAAATGATGATGGAACTGTGCAGACACGCCTTAAGCCGGAGCAGGGAATCGGCTGGCAGTATTCCAGCAAGGGAAAAGTTGCCGGGATCAGCGGAAACGTGGATATGGATCTGTTTTACAAAGATTATAAAGAAAAAGCAGAAGAGAAGAAAAAAACTACAGGAAATAAGTTGGAGAAACACATAAAACTTGGAAATTATTATGCCAACTATGGCGGTAAGAAACCGTATCTGGAAAAAAAGAGCAATGCATATCTGGATGATTTTACCAGAAATGCCGGTAGCAAAAACTATACGAAATTTGCCCGTGATGTCAATAACTGGGGACAGCCTGGATGCCAGGGGCAGCCGTGGTGTGCAGTTTATCAGTTCTGGAAACTGGTCAAAATATTTGGCCTGGCGAGGGCACTGCAGATCATGGGCGGTGGTTTTTATAACTGTCGGAGTGTGACGCGGCATGCGAAACAAAAAGGAACCTGGCATAGTACGCCGAAGAAGGGTGCGCTGGTCGTGTTCCGAAATGGGGCACATATTGGATCCATTACGAAATATGATGACATTTATATTTATACAAACGAGGGAAATACATCCAGTACACCAGGTGTTGTAGCCAATGGCGGGTCATGCCGCAATAAAAAATACAAACGTACAGATCCGGCGATTGACGGGTATGTATGGATTGATTATGGCACTGCCTCCGACCAGAGATCCACAGAAACAGCAATCCATCTTGACAAGACTCCAAAGTGGGTGGGAATGGTGAATACAGCAGAACTCAATGTGCGCTCCTGGGCAGGTACAGAGTATCCAAGGATCAAGAAGTATCCGCTTCTTGCACAGCACAATCTTGTTGACGTGTGCAATACGATCAAAGCCGACGACGGCACAGCCTGGTATTATGTTCGGATCGTGAACAAATATTATGGTTTCGTGGCGGCCCGTTACATTACAAAAGTGTAAAAAATGAAAGCCCTGAGATAATACTGATAGTAGGCAGAGCAGCTTTTTTCCTGTACAATGGGAAATAACACAGGAAGAAAGAGGGCGATAAGGATTATGAATATGTGGCTTATTTTGATGATCGTCCTGGCAGTTTTGTCTTTTGCAGGGATTTTGTATCTTGCGAACAGGATTGGGAAATTTGCATTTATCAGAAAAATAACAAAAGGCAAAAAAGGATTCAGCACACTGACAGGACTTCTGATTGCTGTAGTTTATACCGCAGTTATCTGGATGGCATGGGGTTCTATGAATGCTATTGTGTGTATTCTGCATCTGATCGTATTCTGGATGGTCAGCGAAGCGATTTTTGCCCTGATCACAAAGATACGCAAAAAGACATTTGCAAAATATTATGCCGGGATCGTGGCGATCGTTTTTACTGTATGTTATCTTGCAGCAGGCTGGTATCAGGCACATCATGTGTGGGAGAAGAAGTATGAGATACAGACAGATAAAGAAGTCAGGAATCTTAAGGTGGCAGTTTTTTCCGATTCACATACAGGAACGACATTTCATGGAGAAGGTTTTGCGGAACATATGAAGACCATTGAAGCACAGAATCCGGATGTTGTACTGATCGTTGGCGATTTTGTGGATGATGATACGACGAAGGAAGACAGGACAAGTCTGAGGATTATGCAGGAGGCCGTGAGACGATGGAAGAACTGACAGCTGATCTGGATCCGGACAAGTTTTCTATCGTTCTGGATCATCAGCCACAGGATTATGAGGCACAGGCAAAGGCGGGCGTTGATCTGGTGCTTTCCGGGCATACCCACGGCGTACAGACTGGTGAGGAAGCAGCTGGATATTATTACTTCTGCGATTCCGGGCGGCATAAAGATCAGCAATGATGATGAGAGTTATTCTTTCAAGTATGTTTCGGAGCAGTATGCAGCGATGCTTGGCTATACTGTGGAGGAATTTATGGAGGCATCGAATGGCTCTGTTGTCGGGATCGCACATCCGGATGATCTGGAAAGCGGCATTGCTGAGGCTCTGGAACAGTACAAAAAAGCAGATCATTATGAGATCACGTATCGAATGAGATGTAAGGATGGTTCCTGGAAATATATTGAAGATCATGACCACAAAGTTTTCGCGCCGGATGGTAAGATCGAGCACCGTAACCTGATTCTTGACAAGAATGAACTGGTGCAGAAGACGATCGAGCTGGAAAGTGAGAAGAAGGCAAATGCGGCCAAAACAGCCTTTCTTTCGAGAATGTCCCATGACATCCGCACACCACTGAATGGGATCATCGGGCTTCTTGAGATCGACCGCAGACAAAATAACTTCGACAGAACATGAACAGAAACGTCCTGAAAAGCAGGTGAACCTTGCAGGGGTCAAGGTGCTTCTGGCAGAGGATAACGAGCTGAACAGAGAAATCGCGAAAGTTCTTCTGGAGGATGAAAAGATGATCGTGACGGAAGTATGCAATGACTGCCAATGCTTTCACCGAGGACCGTCAGCAGACCAGGGAAGCAGGAATGAATGAACATATCGCCAAGCCCCTCGATGCAAAGCTGCTGATGAGGAAGATCATGGAGTATTGTAAGCGCAGGGATGCATAAAGTAGATAGAAGAGATATAACAGGAAAGGAAGCGATACTGTGAAAATTACAGTTATACATGGTCAGAACCATAAGGGGAATACGTATATGATTGCGCATGAACTTGCGGAAAAGATCGGCGGGGAGGTGACGGAATTTTTCCTGCCGCGTGATTTTGATGAACCATGTCTCGGATGCTGGACGTGTTTTAACAAGGACCTGACACATTGCCCGCATTATAAGAAGCTCAAGCCTCTTATGGATGCGATGGATGAGGCGGATGTAGTAATTCTGGCAAGCCCGGTATATGTGTATCATGCGACCGGGCAGATGATGTCCTTTCTGGATCATTTTGGTACGAGATGGATGGTGCACCGGCCGGATGCACGTGCCTTCCAGAAGCAGGGCGTGGCGATTGCGACAGCTGCCGGCGGTGGCATGGCGAGCACGACGAAGGATCTTTACCACAGTATGTTTTTCTGGGGCTATCCGCGGATCTACCGCATGGGATTTGCTGTCAGGGCAGCGAAGCCATCCGAGATCCCGGAAGATATCCAGAAGAAGATCCACCAGGAGACCGACCGGATGGCAGCAAAGATCCGAAAAAATCATGCCCCATTCAAACCAACACTCAAGACCCGCATGTGGTTTTCGATGATACGCTGGATGCACAAAGCATTCTGGAAGTTCGAGCCGGATTATGGCTACTGGGAAGAACATGGATGGCACGGTAAGAACAGGCCGTGGAAGGTGAAACGGAAGAAAAGAGGATAAATAAAAAATCCCTCTAACAGAAATTTAAGGAAGCTATTAGATAGCTGAAAATTTTCTGTTAGAGGGATTTTTTAATTTACATCATATGTTACGCTTAAATTAAAAAAACAAACATTTACATGTTTCAATACATATGAATATGTTACTCTTGATAAAAATTATTTTATTATAAATTGATAAATATTGCAAACAATTTTTGAAGCAATAAAAACCATTTAGCTTGTATAAATTGGAAAAATGGATTATCATATAAACAAACATATACATTGATAGATAATAGGGGGAGGATAATGAAAACAAAATTAAAAGTCTGCGAAATTCGAGTACGGGTGTATTTGCTAAAGGACATTCCTTTTAAAGAATTGCAGAATGTGCTGGCGAATTTTATAGATTCTGCGTTATGTCAGAATGAGAAGTTGATTTCTTTTCATGAAGAAAATAGATATAAATTCTATAGTATTGGGACTTTGTGGCCTGTAGAAAGAGGAATGACATATAAAAAAGATCAGATATATGCATTGACAGTCAGAACAACGGATGCTGAACTTGCGCGATATTTTTCAGATGTGTTGCGAAACCACTATACAAAGATAATAAAAGGTTTAACAGTAGAAAATCGTATTATTCCGAGAAAAAGAATAGGAGAATTGTTTGCGTTAAGCCCGGTTATTATAAAGTCAGATGAGGGGTACTGGAGAAGTCATATGAGTCTTGATGAATATGAAAAGAGACTATTTGCTAATACAGTAAAAAAATATAACTCTTTTACAGGAGAACAAATAGAGGAAGATTTTCCATTGTATACGAACATTACATTTTTAAATAAACATCCGATCGTTTGCGGATATAAAAATATTAGTTTATTGGGAGATAAATTAAGATTGCAAATAGCAGATGATGAAAAAAGCCAGGAACTTGCATATTTCATATTAGGGACCGGGCTTGGTGAAGCTAATAGCCGTGGGGCAGGATTTTGTAATTTTCGATGGATTTAAAGAAGATTAAAGGGGTGATTACGTGCTAAAAGACTGTCTTGAAGTATTTGAAAGACAAATGGAAAAGGTGAGAATAAAAGGCAGAGGAGAAGATTCTTTAATATTAGATTCTTATATTCCGGCAGATGGGTGCTACATTCTGGTAAATTCAAAAGGTGAAATAATCTGCCAGGTGGATTTAAAATTTAATAAAAAAACCAAACAAATGGAAGGAATTTCCGAACGACACTATGATAAATTATGCTTTTTTGATTATCATAGCCGTCTTGTGAGCATGGATAAGCCGGTAGATTCCAAAAAAGTTATCCATTCAAATAATTATCTTTCTTTTTGGGTGAAGCAGGAGAATCTAAGTAATGGTAAATTAAACGAGGAAGCAATCGACCGTTACTTTGATGTGCTGAGTAATCCAGAAAAAAAATATTCAAAATCCAAAGATAGACAAATGTATGAATATATAGCTGATCAACTTGTTGAAATTAATGAAGAAAAACTGGAACGTTGCCGAAACTGGATAAAAAAATATATTTTTAATCTTGAAGAACTGGGAATTTCTTTATCCGGAAAAAATTATTTAAAAATATTTTTCGAAGAAGACAGAGAATGTTATCTTCAGGAAGAACAGAGATATCTGATTACAAAAATTTTTAATAAAAATGATTATAACCAGGAAATTGATAAAAAAATCTGGGGATTGCCAAACGACAATTTGGGGATGAATCAGAAAAAACCATATATGGCACATAAGACAAGGAAAGTAGAATTACCTTATATGGTTACAGCACAAGAGGCAGTTTTGCAGAAAAAATTTTTTGATTATTTATATAATCAGGCAGCAGCTGGAAAAGTAAATATTTATATTGATCCAGAAAAAGGAGAAATCAGAGCTTTTTCCAAAGAAGAAAGAATGCAAATGGATTTCACAGGTTATTATCTGTATATACAAAAAGGAACAGAAGCGCAGATCATGCATCAGGATGTTATTGTGGATTATCGCTATCATTTGCGAAAACGCTTTCACTATATAAATGTATTTTACAGAGAAACAGAAGATGAAATTTATAAAGATTATGGAACAATGGAGCAAGTGGAGAATTTGCTTAACGAAATTTTATTTTCGAAATGGCTGGTTTCTAATTATTTTACTCCGGTGGATGAATTACAGATTTCTGGTGAGATAGCACGGAATTTAATATGTTCAAGAGACGGGATTTTTGCATGGCTCTATAAAAATGAAACACAGAATATATGTACGGTTTTATCTAAAGTGAGTATGAACTTGATAAAGGACTCTATAAGAAATGGTTACATTTCCAAAGCAGTGAAACAATTTAATTTAAAATGTTCACTGGAAGAATATTTTTCGGGAGGAGAGAAAATGAGTACAGATTATGAAGCAATCCAAAAAAAGTTGAGGAGAAAAATTCTAAGCAAAGAAACAGAAGTGATTGTGAGTGATGAAGAATATTATTATGCAGTTGGCCAGCTTGTGAATTATTTCATTTCACTCAGTAAAACAAAGGATAAAAAGCATTCTCTGGCAAATCCTTTTTTTAATATCAAAAATGATCAGGTATTGAAAGAGAAGCTGCGACAGTATTTTATGAAATATAATTATCAGCTAGATTGTGCGGAAACTCGATTTAATAATCTTTATGCAATGATATGCAATTATACAAATGCGGAAAAGATAGATCAAAATTCTATGATCGCGGGCTATATTAATAACAATATTTTACAGAAAAAAGACCAGGAGGAACGTGTAAATGAATAAAAGAGTATACGGAGTATTAGGGATTGTTTCTATTATGGCAAACTGGAACGCGGATTTTTCTGGTTATCCTAAGACGACTTCAGATGGACATGTATTTGGAAGTGACAAGGCACTGAAGTACCCAATGAAAAAAATGTGGGACAATGAGAGAAAAAAAGTTCTGTATATTAAGTCAATGAAGTTCAGTGAAAAAGATTCCTCTCTTGTGCCAAGAGCGCTGGCCGAGCGTTATGAGTATATTTTTGGCGAAAAAGTAGAAAAAGATTCAAAGAAAACGTTGGAAAATTTGTTTTCGGCAGTAGATGTAAAAAATTTTGGCGCGACCTTTGCAGAAGCAAAGAACAATATTTCTATTATGGGTGCAGTTCAATTTGGACAGGGATTTAATAAATATTCAGATACACAAGCAGAAGAACAGAATATATTATCTCCATTCAGAGACGATAAAAAAGATAAAGAGGCAAAAAATTCAACATTAGGAACCAAAATTACGAGTAATGAAGCACACTACTTCTATCCGTTTGTAATTAATCCGCTGGCATATAAAGAATTTCAGGAATTGGGAGTTACAAATGGATATACAGAGGAAGATTATCAGAATTTCAAAAGAACGGCATTGGTATCAGCTACGGCATTTGCTACAAATGCAAAAGAAGGATGCGAAAATGAATTTGCGCTTTTTGTTGAAACAGAATCTGACTTATATCTTCCGAATCTGACAGAATACATTTCTTTTGAGAAGGGAGAAAAAAATAAAATTAATCTGGAACAATGTGCAGAGTTTTTGCAGGAACTCGAGCAAAGGATCGAGAGTATTGAAATTTATTATAATCCTTATACAACGGAACTTGAGGGAGAAATTAAGGGGGCAAAGAAATTTAATATTATTACACAAAAAGAGGTGTGATGTATGCGTGCTTTGAAATTTACTCTCAGTGGAAGGAATGCCTTTTTTAAAAAGCCCGAAGTAAATACATATGGATATTTTACCTATGGTCAGATCCATAAGGTGGCGTTATTGGGGATTCTTGGAGCGATTGTGGGATATAAAGGTTATGGTCATGCTGGGATATATCCGGAGTTTTATGAGAGATTAAAAGACCTGAAAGTTTCTATTGTACCTCGGAATCCACAGGGATATATATCAAAAAAGGTGCAAATGTTTAATAATACGGTAGGATATGCGTCACAGGAACAGGGAGGCAATCTGATCGTAAGAGAGCAGTGGCTGGAAAATCCGATATGGGATATTTATATTTTTATGGACTGCGAAGAAGCAGATAAGATTGCTGAAATGATTCTGGAAAGAAAGTGTGTGTATATCCCTTATCTGGGGAAAAATGATCATTTGGCAGATATTTATAATGCAGAAATTGTAGAGTTGGAAAATGCACAATGTGAAAGCACAGTATTATCGTGTCTTTATCTTAAAAAAGATGGGAAATTTGAAATTGCTGATGAGGACGATGAAGATGACTATGATGACGATGAGGAAACTCCAGAATTTAAATATGAAGAGAAACTTCCGGTTGGAATAGACAGTCATATGAATTTATATGAATATGAAAATTTCTGTTATACAAATATAAAAGTCAGAATCGAAGAAAAGAAGATTTTTAAAACTGAAAATCGTATGCTTATATTTTATTAGACAGAATCCCGCAGGAATTGCGGGATTTTGTTGCAAGGGGGGGGATATTTATGAGTAGTGATTTTATTGATTTAAGAGAAGTGCAAAAGGAAACTGCACATTGCTATGCGCATAGAAAAGAAATAGCAGAACAGAAAGAAACATTAATAGAGCATACCATGTTATGTCAGAAATATTATAAGAAAATAATACAGGATAAACAGATACAAACTATTTTCAAAAAGTTTGAAGAACTATATTTTACGGATATGAGTCAAGAAGGAATCTGCTTTTTTGAAAAGATGAGAGATAATGTTATTTCTTTTCATGATATTGGAAAGATCAATCCGAGATTCCAGGAAAAGAACATGAAGAATTGCATGTTAAAGGGCAAGGCGAGACCACATAATAATGTAGGAAGTAAACACTCGATTTTGTCTGCTGTACTGTATCTGAATTATTTTCTTAATGAAGTTTCTAAGATAGAAAATCTGAAAGAACGAAAAATTTTAAGAGATTTTATTTATATTCATTCATTCCTGATTGCCAGACATCATGGAGTCCTTAACGATTTTCAAATATATTTGGATAGTTTTACAGAAACTGAAGGAAGCGCATTGGGATGGTATGCACAGCAATGGTTAAAAAAATGGATGGAAGAAGATGAAGGACAGAAAATAAAGAAAGTATATTTGAAAAAAGAGCAGAAGGGGCGTATGTTTGAACGACTTGCAGAGGACGACAGTTCTCAGCAGGTGTATTTATTTGGATATACGAGGTTATTATTTTCGCTTTTGGTAGCGGCTGATTATTATTCAACATCAGAATATATGAACAATGTGCAATTAAAAAAGTCTGGGCAGTTGAATGATATATCCAATATTATAGAAGCATATGAAAAAACAAAAATACAATTAAGTATTCGCAGCTATGAGAAAACAAAATATCCACAGAAAAAAGAAGTATTGATGAAAAGAAAAAAATCGGAGGTGATTAATGATTTAAGAACGGAAATGTTTTTAGATGCGGAAAAGACATTAAAAGAGCATATGAATGACCATCTTTTTTATTTGGAGGAGCCGACAGGAGCTGGAAAAAGTAATACTGCATTGAATTTGAGCTTTCAGATTGTAAAGTCAGGGAGGGACATTAATAAAATTTTTTATATTTATCCGTTTAATACTCTTGTGGATCAGAATATTGAAAGCATGAAAAAAATCTTTGGAGACAGAGAGGATATTATGGATCAGATTGCAGTGGTCAATTCACTGGTTCCTATGAAAGAAGAAAAGGATGAATATGAGGAAGGTGCCAAGAAACGATATCAAAAAATTCTTTTGGACAGGCAATTTCTGAACTATCCAATTATTTTATCTACGCATGTAACATTATTTAAAACTTTGTTTGGCAATGAGAAAGAGGATGTTTTTGCATTTTATCAGTTATGTAATTCCGTGATCGTATTGGATGAAATACAAAGCTATAAAAATGCACTGTGGAGTGAGATTATAACTTTCTTAAAGAGTTATGCGAAACTGCTTAATATTAAAATCATTATTATGTCAGCGACTCTTCCAAATCTGGAAATGCTGACAGATCATAAAGAAGATGCGGTCATTTTGATTTCTCAGAAAGATAGATATTTTAAACATCCTGTTTTTGCAGAACGGGTTATTCCGGATTATAGTTTGTTAAAAGTGAAGATGACGTTAGAACTTTTGTGTAAGCATGTGCAGAAACAAGCATTACAAGAAAAGAAAATATTAATAGAATTTATCAGCAAAAAAAGTGCAGAAAACTTTTACAGGATGATAGTTGATACAGTGGATTGTGAAGTTTTGTTTATGAGTGGAGATAGCAGTATCTGGGAGAGGCAGAAGATAATTGAAAAACTTTCACATTTAAAATCGGTAATTCTTGTAGCAACACAGGTAATAGAAGCGGGCGTTGATATTGATATGGACATTGGATATAAAGACTGTTCAAAGCTAGACAGTGAAGAACAGTTTATGGGTAGGATCAACCGTTCCTGCAAAAGCGAGGGAATTGTATATTTCTTTAATTTGGATTCTGTCAGAACTGTTTATAGAGATGGAGATATTCGGATTGATGAAGATTTTACTGTTTTGCGGCCAGATATGCAGGAGATTTTAAAAACAAAAAGTTTTGAGGATTATTACGAAGAAATTCTGGAGATTGAAAAGCGCAAGAAGAATGGCGAAAATGAAAACAATCTGGAAAATTTTTTTAGAGAAGAAGTAGGAAAACTTAATTACCCGGAAGTTTCAAAAAAGATGCGTTTGATAGATGATCAAAGGGAAATGATGAATGTATTTCTTTCAAGAAACCTGATATTGCCAAATGGGGAAGAAGTGTGTGGAGACGAGATCTGGCAAGAATATGAATCATTATTACACGATCAGGAGATGGATTACAGCGAGCAGCGTGTCAGACTTCATGAGACGAAATGTAAGATGAATATGTTTGTTTATCAGATTGAAAAAGGAAGTACATTTCCTTGGGATGAGTATGAGCAGATTGGAGATATGTATTTTATAAAGAATGGAGATGATTATTTTGAAAATGGAATTTTGAACAGAGAAAAACTGGGAAGTGGAGGGGAAATGTTTTTTTAACAGTAAAAGAGTGGTTGAGCCACGAAGGAGGGATTAAATGCTGATAAATGGAACTCTGATGAACTATTATTTCCATTGCAAAAGACAATGCTATTTGCATGGGAATCGTTTAAACCTGGAAGATAACAGTGAACAGGTGAAAATTGGAAAAGCAATTCATGAAGAAAAGGCAGCGGAAAGTAAAAATACAGAACTGGCAATAGACAATATACGATTGGATAAGTTGACTAGAGATTATCTGACAGAAATAAAGAAATCTGATGCGGATGTAGAAGCTGCACGTTGGCAGCTCTTATATTATCTGAAGGTATTAAAGACAAAAGGAATTATAAGAAAGGGACGTCTTGAATTTGTAGAGAAAAATAAAACGGATAAAAAAACTGTTTACGTAGAACTTACGGAAGATAATGAAAAACAGCTGGAAGTCTATATAAAAGAAATAGAAAATCTCATACAACAAGATAACGTTCCAGAATGTCTCAATAAGCCTAAGTGTAAAAAGTGTGCATATTATGAATATTGTTATGTATAAGGAATAAATATCAGGAATGTGAGGGTGAAAATATGGGAAGTACAAGATATATTATGTCAATGGGTGAACTTACAAGAAAAGATAATTCCTTATGTTTTCGGAAGGATGGCAGAAATGTGTACATACCAATTGAAAATACAAGAGAAATTTATTGTTTAAATGAAGTGAGTATTAATACTAAGTTGCTGGATTTTTTATCGCAGAATCATGTGATGGTACATTTCTTTAATTATTACGGCGGCTACAGTGGAACTTTTTATCCGAGAGATCAGTATTTGAGTGGAAGATTGGTAGTAAAACAGGCAGAAAAATACAGTGTGGATCGTATGGATATAGCCCGTAAAATTGTTCGTGGAATAGGCATAAACATTTATGAAGTTCTTTACCATTACTATAAGCATGATAAAAAAGAAGTGAAAGAAACTCTGGATTGGATTCGTATAGTATTTTTTAAACAGGTTATGAGTGCAGAAAATGTAAAAGAACTGATGGCTTACGAAGGTGAAGTCTGGATACGTTTTTATCATGATTTTCAGTATTTTTTGCCAGAAGATTTTGTTATGAATAAACGAGTAAAACGTCCGCCGGATAATCCAATGAATGCTCTGGTATCGTTTGGAAATACTCTACTGTATACCAAGACAATAGCAGCAATTTATCAAACACATTTAGATCAGAGAATCAGTTTTTTACATGAACCATCAGAGGGAAGATTTTCACTGAGTTTGGATTTGAGTGAGGTATTTAAACCAGTTATTGTTTTCAGGACAATTTTTGATCTTGTAAATAATAGAAAATTGCAGGTAGAAAAACATTTTGAGAAAAAAGTGAATTACTGTATGCTGAATGAAGAAGGTAGAAAAATATTTATAGAAGCATTTGAGAAACGGCTGGAAAGTGTATTTCTTCATCCGAAATTGAAAAGAAAAGTTTCTTATCGGACTGCATTGAAATTAGATTGTTATAAGTTGATTAAAAATATATTAGAAAGAAAAGAATTTGTTCCATTTTCGCTTAAGGAAGGGATGTAGTGGACTATAAAAATGGAGAATGCCTATGAAAAAACAGTTAAATTATAATTATGCTTTTTTATTTTATGATGTTGGTGAAAAACGAGTGCAAAAAGTATTTAAAGTTTGTAAGAAATATTTGTCTCATTTTCAGAAATCAGTTTTCAGAGGAGATATGACACCTTCTAAATTTATCCAGTTAAGAAACGAACTGAATGGGGTAATTGATAAGGAAGAAGATTTTGTCTGTATTATAAAATTAATGAATGATAATGTGTTTGGCGAAGAAGTGATTGGAAATAAGAAGAAAGATAGTGGTGAGAATCTGATCTTGTAACAAAGAGATTTCCCTGTTGTTCTAAAAGAATGGCAGGGGAATCTGAGGGAAAAACATGAAAATTACCAGGCGGATTTTTGTGTAAAAGCCGGAAAGTGTTGAAAATACTGGAAGTATGCACGAATTAATCCCAAAATAAAGAATTGTCTAAGCGCCTGGTAAAAATCTTGCAATGCATTGTATTTTGCAGTATTATAAAAATGTTAGGTGTGAGAAATGCTGTAAAGTAGAGGGATAAAGAGTAACATGAGATGTATTGAAACGTAATAGTATTTCTAAAATCTTCGTTTGTGTTCCACGATAAAGAGTAACATGAGATGTATTGAAACGTGTCTGCTTCCGAATTATTGAAATGCTTTTATCTTGATAAAGAGTAACATGAGATGTATTGAAACAAATAACGGTCTGCCAGATCTTTCCTGCTCTTTGACGATAAAGAGTAACATGAGATGTATTGAAACTCTGCTGCCGTCACATGCCCGTGGCCTGCATATCGATAAAGAGTAACATGAGATGTATTGAAACATGTCCCAGAGCCTCCAATAGTGATAGTGTGAGTAGATAAAGAGTAACATGAGATGTATTGAAACATCTTAACGATATAACCAATTTCCTTTTCTTTGTCGATAAAGAGTAACATGAGATGTATTGAAACTTGACTTCCGAGATGCAGGGCTTCCAGCACGTAGATAAAGAGTAACATGAGATGTATTGAAACTAGCCCTTTTCATAGCCTTTTTCATATCCACTTTCGATAAAGAGTAACATGAGATGTATTGAAACAATAAGACCGTAGTCTGATCTTTGAATGCCTCCCGGATAAAGAGTAACATGAGATGTATTGAAACTTACCGGAATTGTCAATCGTGTCTTTCGTTCCTTCGATAAAGAGTAACATGAGATGTATTGAAACCCATGGACGGTTGTCGCAAGGACGTATCCACATTGATAAAGAGTAACATGAGATGTATTGAAACATTTTAAATATTTTATTTGGAAGGAGAGCGGCATAAGATAAAGAGTAACATGAGATGTATTGAAACCGTTCCTCCCCAGAGCAATCTGGCAGGCTGTACCGATAAAGAGTAACATGAGATGTATTGAAACATGTTGGGCGGCGATTATGACAGTTCCGAATTCGAGATAAAGAGTAACATGAGATGTATTGAAACTCGAAATCTAATCTGCGATTTCCATTGAGAGAAAGAGATAAAGAGTAACATGAGATGTATTGAAACTAATTTCCGTCAAGGACCTTAGCCATGTTGGTATCGATAAAGAGTAACATGAGATGTATTGAAACATATTCCGATACGAAGATTATTACTCCTACAAGATAAAGAGTAACATGAGATGTATTGAAACATCCTGACAAATCCGGTGTACATCGGGAAAATAGATAAAGAGTAACATGAGATGTATTGAAACATCGGAAGATATTTGTTTTCTTCTAACACAGAATCAAGATAAAGAGTAACATGAGATGTATTGAAACGGAAATCCTCGCTCTGTGGGAGCATCTTGAAATCCCGATAAAGAGTAACATGAGATGTATTGAAACTTACTTTCGATCAAGTTAATCAGATGTTCAACTAGATAAAGAGTAACATGAGATGTATTGAAACAGCCAATATCTTGTTTGTCACCATTCGGTTATCCGATAAAGAGTAACATGAGATGTATTGAAACTCCGTTGAGCATACCGACTTGCAAAGTCGCTAATAGGATAAAGAGTAACATGAGATGTATTGAAACTGCTGGAAGTGCCAATGACATACACCGGCCGCTGGATAAAGAGTAACATGAGATGTATTGAAACACAAAGACCGCAACAAAAGCAGTCAAAACGCCGTCGATAAAGAGTAACATGAGATGTATTGAAACCTTTACAAACCATTGAAAATCGCGTCAACCTTTACGATAAAGAGTAACATGAGATGTATTGAAACCGAATGTGATACGGAGAACGGCACACCAACACAATGATAAAGAGTAACATGAGATGTATTGAAACGTTACCGGGCTGGTAAGATCCCATCCCGATGTTGGATAAAGAGTAACATGAGATGTATTGAAACATGGTATAGAATCTGTCTCCATTTACAGCTGTCAGATAAAGAGTAATATGAGATGTATTGAAACGAGGCTACGGCCAAGGCAGTGCAGAGAATCCCCGAGATAAAGAGTAACATGAGATGTATTGAAACGCACTTGTCAGACACGCATTGATCGCCTGGTGTCCTGATAAAGAGTAACATGAGATGTATTGAAACGGATATGCTATCCCTTTTTCATCCAGATCATGTCTGATAAAGAGTAACATGAGATGTATTGAAACCATTGGTTGATATACAACGCCTGAGCCGCATTTGCGATAAAGAGTAACATGAGATGTATTGAAACCTTCAAATTCTGAAAAAACACCTTTTGTCATGGTGATAAAGAGTAACATGAGATGTATTGAAACGAATCTGGAGGAAGTGCAACAACAACCTCTTCCAGATAAAGAGTAACATGAGATGTATTGAAACACGGTAAAGCCATCTTCATAGGCTTTCTGTTCTATGGATAAAGAGTAACATGAGACGTATTGAAACCCAACAAATGCTGCTCCTTCCAATGTCTTATGGCGATAAAGAGTAACATGAGATGTATTGAAACGCCAGACGAGCCAACATTATTTGGAGAGGAGTAAAGATAAAGAGTAACATGAGATGTATTGAAACTCCGGTACGGTGAAACCTCCGTCCTCGTCGTTCCCGATAAAGAGTAACATGAGATGTATTGAAACCTCTGTATCTGGAAATGCAGGTGGTCTCGCTGGAAGGATAAAGAGTAACATGAGATGTATTGAAACTTGGCCGGATAGCGGGCGATCCAGAAATCGTATTTTGATAAAGAGTAACATGAGATGTATTGAAACACCCGTTTGGCTTCAATCTTCTTAGCAGTCCAGATAGATAAAGAGTAACATGAGATGTATTGAAACAATATTTGTCTGTTCTTTCTATCATTTTGTAAGAGGATAAAGAGTAACATGAGATGTATTGAAACATTACAGGATTAACAAGGCTTTTGAATGTATCTTCCGATAAAGAGTAACATGAGATGTATTGAAACTTGTGTTCTGGAGAGCACAAGTGTTGGTAGCAAGGTGATAAAGAGTAACATGAGATGTATTGAAACGTATGGGAAGATTGAAATTCAGCCCCCTGTTTTGGATAAAGAGTAACATGAGATGTATTGAAACTGATACCGGGAATCCGTCAGTACTTCCGGCGGATCGATAAAGAGTAACATGAGATGTATTGAAACATATACTGCATATCAACACTACACCAACACCACACGATAAAGAGTAACATGAGATGTATTGAAACCTGATTTTTATATATCTACTAAAACCTTGTATATTAGATAAAGAGTAACATGAGATGTATTGAAACATATCTTGTTTCTACCTTAAAAGAGAGGTGTGCGGATAAAGAGTAACATGAGATGTATTGAAACACGTCAATAATTGTGTAGCATCCACTTGCTAGTTTGATAAAGAGTAACATGAGATGTATTGAAACGAAGTGATGATGAAAATGCAATTGAGGCATTGGAAGATAAAGAGTAACATGAGATGTATTGAAACTCCTACATTCACCATGTTTTCAAGCACCACATAGATGATAAAGAGTAACATGAGATGTATTGAAATCTTGCGACTTGCAACGTAACGTTGGCGCATTACAGATAAAGAGTAACATGTGATGTATGAAGGAAATATGGTTATTTGGGCATGTTGTATCTAGGGAGAATGGACAACAGGCCGTGGAAGGTGAAACGGAAGAAAAGAGGATAAAGAAATTATGGAACATACAATAGACCCTGTATACGACGAACACTCACGGATATTGATACTTGGGAGTTTTCCGTCAGTGAAGTCCAGGGAGCAGAAGTTTTTTTACGGACATAAGCAGAACCGGTTCTGGAAAGTGCTTGCAGGGATTCTGGGATGTGAGGTGCCGCAGACGATAGAAGAAAAGAAAACAATGCTCCTTGAGCATCATATTGCCGTGTGGGATGTGATCCAGAGCTGTGAGATCGAGGGCTCTTCCGATGCGAGCATCCGCGATGTGGTCCCAAATGATCTGTCCGAAATACTGGACACTGCTGACATCCAGGCAATCTATACGAATGGCGGCAAGGCGTACGAGCTGTACTGTAAATATATTTACCCGGTAAATGGCATCGAGGCACATAAGCTTCCGTCAACCAGCCCTGCCAATGCAGGCTATTCCCTGGACCGGCTCAAAGAAGCCTGGTCACAGATTAGTGAGTTTAAATAAAAAAGCAAACAAAATCCCCATCCAATGTCAGCCTGATACTGACTGGATGGGGATTTCTGACTTAATTTTCTTTTTTGGTTCGTATATGTTTTTCCAATACAGGAATCAGGACATTCATATCAACAGGTTTGGCGACATGGTCGTTCATTCCGACAAAGAGCGCTTTCTGACGGTCTTCGGCAAAAGCATTGGCAGTCATGGCAATGATCGGAATGCTGGAACGGAATGGATCCTCTAATTGTCGGATCTTGCGGGTGGCGTCATATCCGTTCATGACGGGCATCTGAATATCCATGAGGATCAGATCATAAAAATCAGGTGCTGCTTTCTCAAGTTTTTCCACACAGGCAACGCCGTTGCTGACACGGTCGACAAGCAGACCTTCTTCACTGAGAAGTTCGATGGCGATCTCAGCATTCAGATCATTATCCTCAGCAAGAAGGATCCTTTTTCCTGCAAGAGTTTTCTGTGGGTGGTCGGATGAGGATTTCCTTGGCTCAGCCTCTTCTTTGCGTGCAGTGCGGCATGGAATACAGATCGTAAAAGTGGAGCCTTTTCCCGGACTGCTCTGGATCTCGATCATTCCATGCATCAGGTCTACCAGATTTTTTACGATACCCATGCCAAGACCGGTGCCTTCGATACCGCTTATGGTAGAAGAATGTTCACGTGAAAAGGATTCAAAAATATGTGCCTGGAATTCCTCGGACATACCGATACCATTGTCAGCAATAGAGATTTCCATGTAACACCAGTCGGCATCTTCATGCGGCTTCTGAGTAAGACAGCAGTCGATTTTTCCATTCTGCCCGGTGTATTTGATGGCATTGCTGATAACATTGAGTACAATCTCGGACAGATGGGAACTGTCAATATAGACATAAGGATTTGCAACCTGCTTATGTACGGTAATAGTCTGGTGCTTTTCCTGAACTGCCGTATTGAACATGACGATGCAGGAGTCAAAACTTTCTTCAATGTTGCAGATGCTTTCTTCGAGAACGATCTGGTTGTTTTCAATCCGGGCAATCTCCAGGATGTTGTCAATGATGGAGAGCATTTTTTGTCCGCAGGTGCGGATGTCGGAAAGATACTCGCTTAATTTGTCTGGTTCATGCAGATGATTCCGGGAAAGCTCTGCGTAGCCGATGATCGCATTCATAGGAGTCCGGATGTCGTGTGACATATTAAAGAGGAATGCGGACTTTGCCTTGTTTGCAGCTTCGGCGGCAGCGGCAGATTTCCTGAGGAGCATCTGCTGTTCCCTGTCCTTCGCCCTCTGGTTCTGCAGAATGTGATAAACACAGACAAGCAGAAGCAGTGCAACGATGGCTGCGGCGATTGCGATCTGGAGAGAATTCCGGCTGCTTTTGCTCAGAAAAGTATAGGCAGATTCCATGTCCATTTCGATGCAGAGTGCGCCGATGATCTCGTTGGAGCCATCGGTTGCCTTGACGGGATAGCATGCTGTGAAGATATGTCCCCATGTGGTGTCAATGATCTCCTGCGAATAAATGGTTTTGCCTGACAGTGCAGAATTAATGTAGGGAATCATTTCATCCTCTATGTAGGTTCCCGGATAAGCAAAATCAGAGGTATCAAGATCGAGGCCATCGACCAGATAGATCAGTTTTCCCTCAGAGTTGCGTTTGGCAGTGTAGAGATATCGGGTGGAATTCAGGCTTCGGATCTGGTTCAAAGTAGTTTGAAGTGTCTGATACCGCTCAGAGGACATATTATCAACCGTGTTGATGTCCGTAAAGTCGTCCCTGGTAAAAGTGTTGGAAACAAGTTTGTGGATGGCATCGGAACAAGTGATATTCTGGTCAACGTTTGCCTCCAGAGTGCTGGTACTGTAGCTTTTTTGCAGTAGAAAAGTATAAACTGCGATAAGAAATACAGCCAGCAGAAATAAAAAGATATAATTGGACAGATGATGGATCTGCTTTGGACCAGAAGATGTGGGAGCAGAATCCTTGTCTGCATGTCTGGGCTTGCTCATGAAAATACCTCATTTCAGTTTTACAAAAGGGGAAGATGATACGAAATTCCACAGATGTTTTATTTTTATTATAACAGGACAGAAACAATCCTGTAAACAGGAAAACACAAAATTGACTTCAACATAGTAAAGTAGTATATTAATAGAAATTAAAATGTGTAGCAGGAGGAATTTTTATTATGGAACATATTGCAAGAGAAGACGCACTGGCATTACTTAAGAAATACAACAAGGATCCATTTCACATTCAGCATGCCTATACTGTGGAAGCAGTCATGAAATGGTATGCAAAAGAACTCGGCTATGGTGAGGATGCAGAATACTGGGGAATCGTGGGACTTCTCCATGATATTGATTTTGAACAGTATCCGGAAGAACATTGCTTAAGAGCACCGGAACTTCCGAAGCTTCTGACCATGACTCTTGAGGCGATGGCGACCTGCGAAGATGAGATCCAGGCAGAGATGCGAAGCGAAGAGTAAAACTGACAAAAAACAGACAGAAATATTTTCAAAAATAATCAAAAAAACGGGTTTACGAATACCAAAAAGCAGTATATAATATGCATTCGATTAAAGAAAAAATAAGGAGTGTAGAGATGAAATCAGCACAGAATGATATGACTGTCGGAAATCCGATGAAGATTATTTTTGGCTTTACCCTGCCGATTTTTATCGGTAATGTATTTCAGCAGTTTTACAATATGGCAGATGCTGTGATCGTTGGTAAGTTTGTCGGAAACAAGGCTCTGGCGGCGGTCGGTAGCACGGGAACGATCATGTTTCTGATCTATGGTTTTGTCGTGGGAATGACGGCTGGTTTTACTGTCCTCACGGCGCAGAAATTCGGAGCCGGTGATATGAAGGGCATGCGAAAGACAGTAGCGGGAGCAGGGATTCTTTCTTTTGTAGTCGGAGCACTTCTGACGATACTGTTTATGGTATTTATGAAACCGCTTCTGATCCTTATGAATACGCCATCGGATATTTTTGCGGACGCATATTCGTACATAATGATCGTCAGCGGCGGAATCCTGGCACAGATGCTTTATAATCTTCTGTCCAGTATCCTCAGGGCGCTTGGAAACAGTAAGCTTCCGCTTGTATTTCTTATTATAAGCGCACTTTTGAACATTGTCCTGGATCTTGTGTTTATCGTAGGATTCGGGATGGGCGCGAAGGGAGCCGCAGTTGCGACGGTTATTGCACAGGGCGTTTCCGGAATCCTCTGCCTGTTTTATATCATTGCGAAGATTCCGATTCTTCATTTGAAGCGTGAAGATCTGGATGTTGGAAGTACGATCTACAAAAACCAGCTTCGGATCGGAGTTCCGATGGCACTGCAGTATTCGATCACAGCGATCGGTACCATGATGGTGCAGTCTTCCTTAAATATCCTCGGATCAACACTGGTTGCAGCGTACACGGCAGCAGGCAAGATCGAGCAGGTGGTAACACAGGCATATGTGGCAATGGGAACGACGATGGCAACTTATGCAGCCCAGAATATGGGCGCCGGTTCTGTGAAGCGTATCCGTGAAGGATTCAAGGCATGTACGGTTATTGGTGTTGTATATTCCTTCGTGGCAGCAGGATTTATCATGACTGTCGGCAAATATATGACCTATCTTTTTGTATCAGAAGATGTTGATATTATTATGAATTCCGTAGATATTTATCTGAAATGTATCGGGATTTTCTTTATTCCGCTGGCAGTGGTAAATATTTACCGAAATGGTATTCAGGGACTTGGCTATGGACTCCTTCCGATGATGGCGGGTGTCGCAGAGCTGATCGGACGAGGCGTTGTAGCAGTGATCGCCGGGGCAAAGAGAAGCTATCCGGGTGTCTGTCTGGCAGGTCCGGCAGCCTGGGTGCTTGCGGGCGGCCTTCTGATCGTGATGTATTATTTTATCATGAATGTAAATATGAGAAAGATCTTTGGCACAAATGGCAAAGACCACAAATAAAAAAATCAGGACAGTTTTCAGTCGGAACTGTCCTGATTTTTTTTGTTCTTTTTGGGGATGCGGTGCAGATAAAACTGAGAATTGTTGATTCTCTGAAGGCGGTAGTGGTCTTTCATGGAGCGGTTCATTTCTTTTTCGAGGAGAGCAAGATCTTTGGCAGAGCATTCGTCTATATGATAAAGAAATTTTTCTCCGTAGTCGGCTTCCTCAGAGGACAGAAACTGCACTTTGGAGCGAAGCCCCTGAGAGAGAAGTCTGGTGTAGGCTTTGCCGGTATTCTGGTTTGATAAAGCCCTCTGATGGTCAGTGGAATCCTGGCCGTCGCTGTCAGAGCTTTTTTGCCGCTGCAAAAAAATGGCATGTCCGGAGAGAAGGACTGCCGGGAGCAAAAATACCGGAAGAACCTCAGAAGGAAGGATCTTTGCTGCCCCGGAAAACAGAAGCAGGAAAAACAGGATCAGATACAAAGCTCCGGAAAGCAGGTTCAGTGACAAAAAACGCCATCCGAAGATACCCAAAAGGGAGGCAGTGACCGCCAGAAAAACATCCAGATAGTTCAGAAGAGACGGTTTTGGATACTGAAAAATCTGCATGGAAGCACCCGCAGCAATTCCTGCCAGAAGAAAAAGAAACAGAAAAGCATGGATCAGTTTGCGGAATTTTCCTGTTTCTCTGCCAGGTGAACAATGCTCCCATAATTCTACTTCCAGTTTATCGGCGAGTTCTCTTGCAGCTTTTGTGAAGGTATGGTTTGTCATGACCACAGCACGGTCACAGTCATAGAAGCGAGCCCCGCTGTATGCTTCCTGTACCGCCTTGTTTCCGACTGGAGCAGAATAATATTTACACTGTATGCCGTATTTCACCCCTGATTTGTATGCGATCACATCAATCCCCTGGTCGCCGCTTGGTGGTGTAACGCTTACTTTGCGATAGCCCTTGGTTTTGAGAAATGCCGCGCAGCGGTGTTCAAATTCAAATCCATCCTGATAGTTCATAAAAAACTTCCTCTTTGTCAGTCTGTATAGTATGAAGCTATTTTAGTAAAAAGAGTCTGATTTGTCCAATGATTTTTAATAAAAACATAAGTAGTAATAAAAACTATATAAACTAGAAAAAGATTCAGCAATACATTGACATCACAATTACGAAAGAGTATACTATCAAATAGTTTGATAATCAAAATAAATGATAGATGGGAGAAATCAGGATGAATACAGATAAAAGTACACTCAAAGAACTTCGCATTGGAGAAAAGACGGCGCAGATTCCGATCATCCAGGGCGGCATGGGAGTCGGGATCAGCCGGAGCAGGCTCGCCGGAGCAGTTGCGCGAGAGGGCGGTGTTGGTGTGATCTCGACGGCACAGATTGGATATGATGAAGAGGGATTTGAGCAAGATCAGGCGAGATGTAACCGTATGGCGATAGAGAAGCATGTAAAGAAAGCAAAAGAGATCGCAGGCGGCAGAGGACTTGTCGGGGTCAATATCATGGTGGCATTGAAGCATTATGAGGAACATGTCCGGGAATCGGTGAAAGCAGGCGCAGATGTGATCATCAGCGGAGCGGGACTTCCGATGGATCTTCCGAAACTGGTGAGTGAAGAATCAGGAACGAAGATCGCACCAATCGTTTCTTCCAGGCGTGCGGCGAATCTGATCCTCAAAATGTGGGCACACAGATACGACAGGACAGCAGATTTTATTGTGATCGAAGGACCGAAAGCAGGGGGACATCTTGGATTTTCCAGGGAGCAGCTGGCAGATATAAATGCGTTGGATTTTGATGAAGAAATCTGCAGGATCATCGAATGCAAAAAGGAATACGAAGAGAAATTTGACAGAAAGATTCCGGTGATCGTTGCGGGAGGGGTTTTTGACCGGGCAGATATTGATCATGTGATGGAACTCGGCGCAGATGGTGTGCAGATCGCAAGCAGATTTGTGGCAACAGAGGAGTGTGATGCTTCTGAGGCATACAAGAGAGCATACATTGAGGCGGAGACATCTGATATCCAGATCGTGCAGAGCCCGGTGGGAATGCCGGGGCGTGCGCTTCGAAATGAATTTATCCGGCACCTGGAAGCAGGAAGAGAGCCGATCCGTAAATGCTACAATTGTCTGGAAAAATGTGACCCGCGCAAAGTCCCGTACTGCATCACAAAAGCACTGATCGAGGCGGTGAAAGGAAATCTTGATAAGGGTCTGATCTTCTGTGGAGCGAATGTCGGAAGGATCCATGAGATGACGACCGTTCATGAACTGATGCAGGAACTGGCATATTAAAAAAGTTAAACAGTGTAAAAAACAGGCAGCATTTGATCTTGTACAGTAACCGGTCATAAAAGACGGGGACAAGATCAGTGCTGCCTGTTAATTTATCGTTCCATCATGCTGATGGACTCAATTCCGACACTTCCGCCGCGAACAACTTCGATGTATTTGAATTCTTCTTTGATCAATTTGACAACGGCATCGTTTTTGGTTGCAGTCTGGACAAACTCAAGAAGAAGGCTGTCTTTGCCATAATCGATGACTCTTGCCTTGAAGGTCTCTGCGATCTGGAAAAGTTCCACCTTGTCTGCTGCGGAGCATTTCTTGACTTTGATGTAAAGAATCTCTTTCATGCGGACGAAGATATCTGTAAAGTCAATGACTTTGATGACTTCGACCATGCGGTTTAACTGCTTTTTGATCTGTTCAAATGTTTCGTCGTCGCTGACAGTTGCGATCGTCATTCTGGAGATTGTAGGATCCTCAGTGGTTCCAACGGTAAGACTGTCCAGGTTATAGGACTTTCCGGAAAAAAGCCCGGAGATCTTGGAGAGTACACCTACCTGGTTTTCTACATAGAGAGAGATCCATCTTGTTTTCATTCCTTTATCCATATCCTGATACCTCCTAACAATCCATGATCATATCTGCAAGTGTTCCGCCTGGTTTGATCATAGGATAGACCATTTCTTCCGGATCGATCAGAAACTCGATGATCGTAGGTCTTTTCTTATTTTTCTTTGCTTCTTCAAAAGCAGCGGCGATTTCTTCACGCTTGGAAACACGAATGCCTTTGGCACCGTAACTTTCGGCGAGTTTGACGAAGTCCGGTGTGTATTCCGGATATTCTTCACCGTCAGTACGGCGAGAGAGGGCACCGGCTCTTAAGTTGGTCATTGCGTAACGTTTGCCGTAGAATAATTTCTGCCACTGGCGTACCATTCCAAGGTAAGTGTTGTTGAAGATACAGCAGATGATCGGTAATTCTTCCAGAACTGCAGTTGCGAGTTCCTGAATGTTCATCTGTACACCGCCGTCACCGGAGATGGAGATGACAGGAGTATCCGGATTTCCGATCTGTGCACCGATCGCGCCAGGAAGGCCATAGCCCATGGTGCCGAGACCGCCGGACATGATGAGCTGACGTTTCTCAGTGATATCGACAAACTGAGAAGTAAGCATCTGGTGCTGTCCAACGTCGGTGACGATGATCGCGTCATCAAACTGTTCGTTGATCGCTGCAAAAATATCAAGAGGTCCCATAAGCGGGCGATTTTTCATGGTAAGTGGATGTTCGTTCTTCCATCCTTCGATTTCGGAAAGCCATTTTTTGGTACCGCAGTCGGTAACGTATTCAGCCATTTTTGTGATCGCTTCTTTGGCATCGGCAACGATCGGAACATCTACGTGGATGTTTCTGGAAATAGATGCAGTATCAATATCAATGTGAACGATCTGTGCGTTCGGTGCAAACTCGTGGAGCTTGCCGGTGATACGGTCGTTGAAACGGGTTCCGATGGAGAACAGGAGATCACAGTTGCTGACTGCCATGTTTGCAGCATAGGAACCGTGCATTCCAAGGTTTCCGATGAATAACGGGTGCTTTGTGGAGATCGCGCCACGTCCCATGACAGTTGTAACGACTGGAACCTGTGTTTTCTCAACTACAGTGGTAAAAATCTCGTTTGCATGAGCGATATTTACACCGCCGCCTGCGAGGAACAGAGGTTTCTTGGCTTTCTGAAGCATCTTGAGAGCTTTTTTGAGCTGACCCATGTGAACGCTGGTGTTTGGTTTGTAGCCGCGGATATTTACGCTCTTAGGATATTCTGCGCTTCCGAGTTCTGCCATGACATCCTTAGGAAGGTCGATAAGAACAGGTCCCGGACGGCCGGTTCTTGCGATATAAAAAGCTTCTTTGATGATGCGGCCGAGATCCTCACGGTTGCGGACGGTCACGCCGTATTTGGTGATGCTGCGGGTGATCCCTACGATGTCAACTTCCTGGAAAGCGTCGTTTCCGATCAGATGTCTGGCAACCTGGCCGGTAAAACATACGAGAGGAACGCTGTCATAGTTGGCAGTTGCAAGTCCGGTGACAAGGTTGGTAGCACCAGGACCGCTGGTTACAAGACATACGCCGACTTTGCCGGTAGTTCTTGCATAGGCATCTGCTTCATGGACAAGTGCCTGTTCATGGCGCGGAAGGATAATGTCGATCCCGTTCTGTCTGTATAATTCGTCACTGATATCGATGGTGCATGCACCAGGATATCCGAATAAAGTTTCAACACCTTCTTCTTTTAAGGCTTTTACTAAAAGCTTGTTTCCTGAAATCTGTTTCAAATAAAACCCCTCCTTTGATAAAAAAGATTCTGATACCATAAAAAAAGTCCCAAGCATATAATATATGCTCAGGACGGATAAATCCGTGGTACCACCTGATTTCAGAGAATACTCTCTCTCTGCCAGTACATGATCATACTGCTTTCCTGTAACGTGGAAACTACGTTGAAGCCTACTGTATGATCCAGATAAGATCATGGTTCAGTTCACTGCTCGGGGACTACTTCCATAATTCTGTCACGAAGGTTCACACCAGCCACCTTCTCTCTGGGCATACTGAAATCATGTACTGCTTCCCGTCACTGCATTTAAAGATATTTGAAAATTTATGATAATTATACGGGAAGCAACAGAATTTGTCAACGAATAACTTGGATTTTGGGTTCTTTTTTGGTAGAATAGGGGGAGTTAAAAAGAAAGAAGAAATTTTATGCAGGAAGAATTACAGACAATGCTGAAGGACTGCCATCTCTGTCCGAGAAACTGCGGCGTGGATCGCCTGGCGGGCCAGAAGGGATTCTGCGGCGTGGATGCAGGGATCATGGTAGCACGGGCCGCCCTTCATATGTGGGAAGAACCGTGTATTTCAGGAAAAGAAGGCTCCGGGGCGGTGTTTTTTTCCGGCTGTTCCCTGGGATGTGCGTTCTGCCAGAACCGGACGATTTCCAAAGGGCAGAGCGGTAAGGTGATCACAGTGGAGTACCTTGCAGAACTTTTTCTGGATCTGCAGGCACAGAAGGCAAACAATATCAATCTGGTGACGGCGGGACATTTTCTGCCGCAGGTGCGGGAAGCACTGATCCTTGCGAAAGAGCAGGGGCTTACGATCCCGGTGGTGTACAACAGCAGTGGATATGAAAAAGCCGAGATGCTGCGGTATCTGGAGGGGCTGGTCGATATTTATCTTCCGGATCTTAAATATCTGGAGGCTGACCTTGCGGGGAAATATTCACATGCAAAGGATTATCCGGAAGTTGCTATGAAAGCACTGGAGGAAATGGTGCGTCAGGTCGGAACGCCGGAGTTTGACGAGCGGGGAATGATGAAAAAAGGTGTGATCGTGCGTCATCTGCTTTTGCCGGGACATGTACGGAATTCCAAAAAGGTACTGGAATATTTATATGGGACTTATGGTGACCAGATCTATATCAGCCTGATGAGCCAGTACACGCCGATGCCGGCGATGAAAGACGATCCGCAGTTATCCAGAAAAGTTACGGACAGAGAGTATGACCGTCTGCTCGACCATGCGATCTCTCTTGGAGTGACGAATTGTTTTATCCAGGAGGGTGAGACGGCAAAAGAAAGTTTTATACCGGAATTCAACGGAGAAGGAGTATAAATGACATCAGAAAAGAAATTCAAAAACAATAAGAAAAATTACAAGGCAAAGCCTGCCGGAAAACAGAAACAGTGGACAGGTAAGAAAGAATCTGTAAAATACACAGAAAAGAAAAAAACGGATTTTAAGAAAAATACTGCTCCAAAGGGAGAACAGAAGAAAGCTGCACCAAAGAAAACAGAAGCAAAGAAGCCGGCCACGAAATCACTCTGTCCAGTGCATGGCAAATGCGGTGGATGTCAGCTACTTGACATGCCGTATGAGCAGCAGTTAAAGAGAAAACAGACAGAGGTTGCGAAACTTCTGAAGCCATACTGTCAGGTGGAGAAGATTATAGGAATGGATGATCCGTTCCATTACAGAAACAAAGTTCATGCCGTTTTCGGTCATAAGAAAGACGGTACCGTGATCTCAGGAATCTATCAGGAGGGAACGCATTTTATTGTGCCGGTTGATGAATGTCTGATCGAGGATCAGAGAGCAGATGCGATCATCCGTGATATCCGCGGGCTGCTGAAATCTTTCAAGATCAAAACTTATAATGAAGACACGGGATACGGTCTGTTTCGTCATGTGCTGATCCGTACCGGCTATCACAGCGGACAGATCATGGTAGTTCTGGTACTCGGTTCTCCGATCCTGCCGTCCAAGAACAACTTCGTCAAGGCACTCCGCAAGCTTCATCCGGAGATCACAACGATCGTTCTAAACGTAAACGGACAGAAGACAAGCATGGTCCTTGGCGAGAAAGAAACTGTTCTTTATGGAAAGGGATATATCGAAGATGAACTCTGCGGAAAGACTTTCCGTATTTCCTCCAAGTCCTTCTATCAGGTCAACCCGGTCCAGACAGAGAAACTGTACGGCAAGGCAATCGAACTGGCAGGACTTACCGGTAAAGAACGTGTGATCGATGCATACTGCGGAATCGGAACCATCGGTCTGATCGCCAGCGACAAGGCAAAAGAAGTCATCAGTGTGGAGCTGAACTTCGATGCCGTGCGTGACGCGATCGCAAATGCAAAACGCAATGGAATCAAAAATGTCCGTTTCTACAACAACGACGCCGGTGTTTTCATGCGCCAGATGGCAGATGCCGGAGAAAGTGCAGATGTTGTCTTCATGGACCCGCCGAGAAGCGGAAGCGACGAGAAGTTCCTCTCTTCCGTGATCACCCTGCACCCAAAGAAGATCGTCTACGTCTCCTGCGACCCGACAACCCTCGCACGAGACCTCAAATACCTCACCAAACACGGCTACAAAGCCCGCCGCGCCATCCCAGTAGACATGTTCCCAGCGACCGAGCATTGCGAGAATTGTGCGTTGCTTGAGAGAAAATAAAAAGTTTTAACGCCAAGTTTCACTAGAATATTGAATATAACTGTGCAGGATTAAAAAGTGGCATAGAAAGCATTGAAAATCTACTATTTTTTAGGATTTTCAATGCTTTTTCTATGTAGCAATGGTTGAAAAGAGTAAATTTTAAGTTCCGCTAAGTTTTTTAGACTTTTTTGTAGCAAATTATCCTGATTGAAAAAGAGTTAATCGCTGAGGTCTTTATAGAGAGAAATAGCTTTATGAGCTTAACAAGGATAATGAGAAAGTGTTACCACTGGTGACACAATTGAGTTTGGTTGTGAAAGCAATATTAGTATCATGATTTTGACCGCCCATAGATTGGACTAAATATGCCAAAGGATAGTTTGATGGATGGCTTAAAAAATTTATGGATGACTGTATCATTACAAAAGTTATTTATACAGAAGATCTATAGGTAAGGTAGCTCTTACAGTAACCAAAAAGAAGCGATTGAATAATCTCCGCTGAAATTGGATTTTAGGAGAAATATTCATTTATTTAGACGACTAGCTTAACAGAAAAAGACCCGGAAAATCCGGGTCAGGGTTTTTGGTCTTCTAATAAAATTTTAAGTTTGTCAAGCTTTTCCTTAGAGATAAAAGCTCTTGCTGTATAATATTTAGTGTAATCATTATGACTTTTTACGTCGCCAACACCACAATAAGAGTATGCCTCTGACTGGGCAATGTTAAATACTCCTACTTCTTCTAAGTACTTTACGGCAACGTCAATTTCATTATTTGTATAATTTTCAAATCCGGTTATTGAATCATCAGGAAGGTTGCCGAGATGGTTAGCTGCATAGTTGACTACATTCATTACAAGTTCCTTGTTCATTTTAATGTCCTTTCTTTAAGACTTGGTTAATGTCTGCTTCTCCCGTATTTTTACGGTTTCATCTTCTGTAGTCAAGTTTATGTTACAATAAATTTTATGTTTTGGCAAGATTTAAAAATTTTGTCTGTCTATAAGTTCCTGTTGTTGTTGAGGTAATAGTGGTACTAACCAGAAAACAACCCCTTCTATTCTATGTACAAATTCGTCAGAAAGGATTGCTTCGCAAGCCATTTTTAGAGCACGCTCATTAACTTTTTCTTGAGGATGAGCTAATAAATTTCTGTAGCATTTGATTTGCTTCCAGGTATCATAATAACCGATGAGGCGCTTTACTTTCGGGTGCACATAATTTCCGAAATAATTAATAGCATTTGGATCATAATTTTCAAATAAGCCTTTAAAGAGATTGATTTCTTTAGTGTTATACTCAGTTTGTAGCCAGTTTTTTAAATCATTATCTGTTTTTATATAGTCAGGAATTTTGAAGTAATCCGATACTTGTAAAGTATCCATAGAGAAAAGTTGAAGCTGATTTTTTATTTTAGTGCAATCTGAGGATATAGATAAAAATATAACTTTATTTATATTATTTTCAGAAAAATGCGCTAGTAAAATATGCTTAAATTTACCTTCAATATAAGCGGATGTAGCGGAAAGAATTATATGAGCTAATCCATGCTTTTCCAACTGATTCAGAGAATCGTATTTAGAGAATATATCACGAATTTGATACAAATCACATAAAAGAATTCTCAGAAATTCAATTGTTGGCGCACCCCATAGAGAATAATTTGTAGTAAGAGGATCCTTTTGAAAGCCAAACCAAGCTTTCTTTTTCTTTTCTTCGATGGACATTGTAGACCAGTAATTTTCAGATTCCTCTAAGGTTTGAAATACCGGATACCTCATAGACACCTCCGTTATATTTATTTAGATACTATTTTCTGGTACATTTTCATGAGTTCTGCTACGCATGCGGATTCAGATCTGAAAGCTGGTGAGCTTTTGGTAAATCCGTAAGCTTCAAGGACAGCTATGTTATTGTAATTATGAGCAATTCTCAAATCGGCAGGCATAATGTTATCATCATACAAATCGGATAAACAGCTATCTGGATAAGTAGCACGGGCATTTAAAATTCCCTGAGCAGTCTCTTCTATTTTCCTTTTTTGCTCTGGAGTAGGAGTAGGCCACGGAAAGTTGTTGTAGACGATATCTTTTGAATACCTGAAGTCACTTTTCAGTCTACCGCATACAGCTCTCATCCAGCACATGTGAACATTTGAATTTAAAACTCCAAAATGATACAGAGAAGCTTCTGGAATTGTCTGAACTTGATTTGTAGGTATTACATTTCCGTCAAGATAATCCATAGGAATATATCGACGTCTTTCGGACGAAACCATAGGTAGTGCTATATATTTATCAGGATTATTTGTATCTCTGAAAGTGGCAGGTGTATCAGCTAATTTTTGCGTTCCTTTATCTTTCATGTTTAAGCGATTTTGACGGCATTGCTCTACTCGCTTATATATTTGCGGATATTTCTTTATTTCAGCTGGTGATGCTCCCACAAGCCAAAGTACATATCGTTCTTCGCCGTGAAGTAATTCACGGCCTCCAATTAGTCTTTTTACGTACTGCATACAATTTTTAAATTTTGGAAGATCTTCTTTTTCAATTTTTAAAGCATCACCATCAAGTGGTACATTTCCATTTTTCATTTTTGGAACGTCACATATAGGACTGGAATGATTTTCAAGAAAAATATTCGGACCATCCATAAGGTAACCATTGATATTATCTACAAGGAAGTAATTTATTCCGTCATATAGCTTTTTCTGTTCTTTTACGAGAGAATCTTTTACACTAAAACCGACAATAACGCAATGTACGTGAGCTTTAAGGGAGGCTTCACTATCCCAGCGAAAAGTTTTATGTGCAAAATCAATACATATATTGTAATTCTGCATTAATTCTTTCCATAAGGCTGTAACTTGTTCCCCTTGAGTGATTGAATTAGTTGAAACTAGTGCGCATTTAATATGTGTGTTCTGGATATAGTCAGCAGCCTTTTTATACCAGCATGCAACATAATCTATGTCTTTGTATGTAAAAAATTTAGCCACATCTTTTGTTTGCTCAGGTGATCTATAGCGTCGTCCAACAAAAGGTGGATTTCCTAAAATATACGAGAGCCTTGTTTTATCTATAATGTTATTCCAATCTATTCTCAGAGAGTTTGCCTCGACTATATAAGCATTTGTTTTTAATGGAAGAAAATTTAAATTCATATGTACGATACCTTCAGTTTCTTCCATCATCTGCGATTCTGCGATCCATAAGGCTGCTTTTGCAACGGTAACGGCAAAATCATTAATCTCGATTCCGTAAAACTGACTAATAGAAACTTGGATAGGAGAATAGTTAGAAAAACCTAAGGATACCTGATTACCCTGAAGCTCTTTTAAAATCTGATTTTCAAGTTTCCTTAAGCAAATATAGCTTTCAGTAAGAAAGTTTCCGGATCCAGCAGCGGGATCAAGAAATACAAGTGATGATAATTTTTTCTGAAAAGTTTGAAGCTTTTGCTTTTTCAGTCGATCCGTTGCGAGTGATAAAATACTGTCAAGTTCAGCTTTTAATTCGTCCAGAAATAAAGGATCTATAACTTTATGTATATTTTCTATGCTGGTGTAATGCATTCCACCTTTTCGTCGAGTATCAGGATTTAAGGTACTTTCAAACACAGCGCCAAAAATAGTAGGAGATATCTTTGACCAATCAAAATTTTCAGAAGCATTTATTAATAAAAGATTTCTAATTTCGTCTGTAAAGGGTGGAATTTCAATATCTTCGTTTTCGAAAAGACCACCGTTTACATATGGAAATTCTGCAAGTATCGGGTTATCATCTTTTAAGTAAGGGTCTCGATCTTCTGGTTTCTGATCAAGAATTTTAAATAATTCTATAACAGCCTTCCGGGTCTCTCTTGCACTAAAATTCATCAAATAATCGTGAAACTGTCCATGTCTTTTAAAAACTCCAGCGTCTTCAGCGTAAAGGCAGAAAACAAATCTAACACATAAGACATTAAGGCTTTTCATCGAGTGTGCGTTTTCAGGATTTTTGTATTGTTTTGCAAGGGCGTTGTATAAGAGTCCTACAATATCGCCTGCGGCTATAGAAAGATCCATTTCTTTTTTTAAGACTATATTTTCCTTGTAGGCTAAAATCTGAAGTAAATAGTATTCTTTTTCAAGATTTTCTAGTTTTACAACAATAGGATCTCCGCCAGGCTTTTCCATATTGTAAATATGGAATTCTTTAAAATTGCAAGTAATTACCCAGCGTGGATGTTTTGATACAGGTAATTCGATAATATACCTTTTTGCCTGTTGGTATGGTGTAAGGACAGATCCGTCAGACTGCTTATTAGCCTTCCACAGATTAACGTCGCGTCCCTTTTGCTCTATTAAAATTTTTGCTTCTGGAATGTAGGCGTCTATAAAGTTTGTATGTTCCAGTTTGACCTTTTCTTCAAATTCAATATGTTGCTCAGGTTTTTCCATTCCGAAAACGTCGCGTAATAAAGAAAGCCAGAATTTCTGACTTTCACCTTTTTCGTATCCTTTATCTTTCCAATATACGGCGAATTCCTTTGCTGCTTTTCTTTGGATATTTTTCACATAAAAACCCCCTTTTATACTACTATATCATAGATCATCGGAAAAAGTCGAATAAAATTGATTACCTTATAATATCCCTAAAATTCTATTAATTAAAATTTCAAACATAATGTAATGACAAAATGTTGACATAAAACGAACTTTTGAGTATATTATACTTATAAGGAGGTGCTTTATATGGCAACAACAAATTTAAATATTCGAACAGATAAAGCAATCAAAGATCAGGCAGAAGCAATTTTTAATGAACTCGGGCTGAATATGACAACAGCTATAAATATGTTCTTGAGAACAACTATCCGTGAGAATGGCATTCCGTTTGACTTAAAATTGGATACACCGAATGAAATAACGGCTTCTGCTATTGAAGAAGGAAGAAGGCTTATGGCTAATTCTTCTGCTCCGCGCTATTCCAGTATGGATGAGCTTAAGGCGGCATTGGAAGTATGAAGTATGAGGTACAGTTTACCAATCAGTTTAAGAAAGATGTAAAGCTTGCAAAAAAGCAAAATAAAAATCTTGATAAACTGTTTGAAGTCATTGATATTCTTGCAAATGGCGGCACATTGGATGCCAGATATAGAGATCACGATCTCACAGGTAATTATAAAGGTACGCGTGAGTGCCATATTGAGCCAGACTGGCTTCTTATTTATGAAATTCGGAACAATATATTGGTTCTGATGCTTTATCGACTCGGCACACACTCAGAACTGTTCAAAAAATAAATTATGAAACAAAAACATCCATATAGAAATGGAAATTGATGGAATATAAACAGTACAGGAGATTCTGAGATTGAATGCCGGATGGAATCGGAAATTTAGCATTGCTTTGAGTGCAAGGATTACGAATGCTCGGCTGGCAGTCATATTTTCTATGTTAAAGGATATATTAACGAATATCCTGCTGGAGTGTACAATTTTGAAAAAATTAATGTGATGGAGGATTAATGCATGAGCAATAATAGGATTCCTGAAAATCATGAATCTAGTAATCTTTATTATTTGGAGCAGAAAAAACGTGAAGCAGTTCAAATTAATTTCGACAATAAAAAGTATTTTCAAAACCTTCATATTGTTGAATTACAGCCATACACACCAGATAAGTATTATGATACGCAAAAAGATTGGAGTGAAATGGAAGCGTTTAAAGAGCAAAAGAAAAAGTATACCAACCAGAATGCAGGGATTTCGTTTACTTTAAGAGTAAAATCATTTTTCAATAATGTGGCAAAAACTGAATTGGAAATAAAGAAAAAACAGGCTGATGTTATGTACGAAGCAGATAAAAAAATCGCATTAGAGTACTACAATAAAAGAGCCGCGCGGTTTTATGAGAAACGCAAACAGCAGCATGATGATATAAATAAACTTCATGAAATGATGCAGTACGGTAATGTAGAGCAGGTTATTGCATATTTTACATTTGTTCTTCAGCAGGATAATTACTCTACAGATGTTGATAATCAGTTTCATGTTGATATAGCTGACATGCGGTATGAACCAAAAAGTAAAAAGCTTTGTTTTGCATATCGGATCCCAAATAAGGAAGAAATTTTGACTTTTTCCTCTTTTTTATATGATCCAGAATCCGATTCTATTCAGCCAAAACCAATTGATGCAAAACATCAGTTGATTCAGAGAAAGCATATTATGCATCGTGTTTTGCTAAGGTCATTGATAATGGTGTACGAATCTGATAAATATAGTCTTGTAGATGATGTTGAAATCATTGGCTTTTTTAAATATTATGATCCGTCATATGGAACAAATAGACGTAAAGATGTCATAAACTTTCATATGAGTAGAGACGAGTATGTGCAAACGGATTTTGAAAAAGTGAATGTGGAGGCATTATTTTCTGCCAGATTAAAAATAAAAGAGTCTGCTGGGATTTATGTGAAAAAGGAAGAAGAGATTTTTGATATATACACAGTTAAAGGGAAAGTTAATTCTAACGCTAAGATTAGAAAACGACAAAAATGACTATTGGAAGAAAGTTTGTTAATGAGTTGTTTTCCAAAATTGACATAGCTTGTCGGGATGATAGGATGCGAACTTGTTATATGCAGGCATATAGGGCATATGTTAATTTCAAGGGGATTTCTAATGCAGATATTCGTAAAATATTTGCATTAGGAGAAAAAGAAAAGTCAAAAGCTTCAAGAATTATTGCAAATGCAATAGAATATGGTTATATTAAAGTAATGAATCCGGATACTGCACCAAGATATAAAAAGTATATTCCATATTGGGCATAATTTAAGTTTCGCTAAGTTTCACTCATGCAGGTGGATGAGAAAAATTTAATAAAAAAATATGGAAAAAGCACTGAAAACTGTTGGATTATTGGTTTTGTAGTGCTTTTTCTTTTGCTAAAGAGGAAAAATGAAGAGAATTTAAGTTTCGCTAAGGTTCACTAATTTTTCAAGACAAAAGGTCATTCGTTGATAAGGCTACATTCGTACTGAGAAAAGCGAAGCAAGCTTATGTATTGAGAAAGTGTCAACACTGTTGACACAATTGAGTTTGAGCATGAAAGAAATCAGCAGAAAAGCCACAGGAAGTAAAAATAGATTTATCGAACAGGCATAAGTAAATCATATTGGACAATAAGGCTATCAAATCTGGTCGAAATTTGGTATACTGTATGAAAATAAAACAGGCAGAAACAGAGCTGCCTGAGGATGAAACAGCTATAAAGGCAGGAAAGAAAATCCAACGTCTGATAAAACAGAAGGGGCACAAACTATGATCACACTAAACGATTACCTATATTCAGGAGATACGCTCCTGCGGATCCTTCATAATTATTCGGGGGATCTCCGTAAGGATGCGAGGAAGAATAAAAATGAGATCGATCTGGCGCATTGTAATTTTTTGCTGCAGATCACGGAGCTTCTGGAGCACAATGATTTCCTTACTGCGCAGTCACAGAAGATCCGGGAATTTTATAAGTATATGGCGAGGGAATATCCGTTTTTGGCGTTTACGTTCAAGGGCAGGATCAAGTCTCTGATCCGTGCGGAGGAGAAGTTCAACGGTTATATTGTAGAATATATTTATGATTATCATATGGAACATGGAACTTATCCGTCGGTTTCCGAGATCAAAAACCGTCTGACCTGTTTTCGAGATCTGATCGCTTACCGTATTGTGATCTCTATGCCGAGGTGTCATCTGAAGAGTGAACAGGACAGGGAAAAAGTAGAAGAGAAGTATCTCTATGAAATTGCAAATGCACTTCCGGCCTTTCTGGAAGAACGTGGATTTACGGTAGAATCAGCGCGAGGGATCATGGAAAGTCCGTCAGAACTTCTGAACGATGAGGTCCGTCCATATTATCGCGATTATGTTGCGGGAAAAACACCGCAGGATTATCGTTCGCTACATATTACGTTGTATGATAACAGCTCCAGATGCTTTATGGAAGTTCAGCTCCGAACGAAGTCTATGGACGATGTGGCTGAGATCGGGCCGGCGAACCATCTTGGTTATGAGAAGGGACAGGATGAGGCGAGAGCCAGGAGAGATGCAATCCCGGAGGGAGAGTGCATTTATTTTGATGAGGCGTATGAAAGAGGAATGCGCCTTCAGAAACTGGAACTTTCGAAGCTTGATGTCAATATGTTTGCAGCAGTGAACAACAGCCTGATCAATGACGGATGCGGTCTGTACAGAGGAAGACTGATTCTTCCGTACGAGCACCTGTCACGGTTCCAGAACGATCTGATCGATTAAAAAAAACAGCAGACGTGCTGCTGATAACTCTCGAATTGCAATACAATAAGAAAAGCCCGTTTCCGGCAGGATCAAATATGATTGCCGGAGCGGGCTTTATTGCATGGTATAATCGGAGAAACACTGACAGAGCGTCTGCCGATTTGAGCATTATGATAATCAGGATTCTTTATTTTCGTCAGATTCCTCTGCATCCTCAACGGTTGGTTCCGGAAGATAAACGTGAACCCGTTCGATACGGTTCTTGTCAAGCTTGTCGACAACCAGTCTGACATTGTCAGCGGTGACAACTTCATCGCCATCCTCCGGGAGCCGGTCGAGATGTTCGATGATCAGACCGCCGAGAGAATCATAATCCTCGGAAGTAAATTCCGTGTGAAGATGATCGTTGACATCGTCAAGGCTCATGGAGCCCTCAACAATATATTCCTGATCGGAAATTTTCTTGATGAGTTCGTCTTCGTTCTCGTCGTATTCGTCGTGGATCTCACCGACGATCTCCTCAAGGATATCCTCGAGGGTGATAAGACCGGTCATCTCGCCGTATTCGTCAAGAACGATAGCGATATTAAAAGTAGATTCCCTCATTTCCACGAGAAGATCAGAGATATCCTTGTATTCATAGGTAAAATGCGGCTTACGGAGAAAGTTCCTGATATCAAAAGGATCATCCTGATTATAAAGAAGAAGGTCCTTCATATTGATGATACCAACGATATTGTCCTGTGTGTCCTCATAGACTGGAAGACGGGTAAATCTGTCTGTACGGAAAATATCGATCAGTTCTTCGTAAGTATTGTTTACGTTGGCAAAAGTTACATTGACACGGGGAACCATGATGTCCTTGGCATCTGCATCTCCGAGATCGAAAACGTTGTAGATCATTTTTTTTTCGTCGGATTCAATGACACCATCCTCGTGGCTGACATCCACGATGGTACGGAGCTCTTCCTCGGTCATGGCTTTGTTGACAGCATCCGGATCTACATGCAGGATGTACAGGAAAAATCTGGATATCAGATTGATCACAAAGATCACGGGTGTCATGAGAGTCATCAGAAAATGAATGACAGTGATATAACGCAGGGTAAGCTTTTCGGAATTAAGTGTTGCATAGTTTTTTGGTGTGATCTCTCCGAATACCAGGATCGCAACTGTCAGTGCCAGCGTTGCAATGCTGACCATGTAGCCTCCCAGGTGATATGCAAGTGTAGTTGCAAGCGATGATGCATATACGTTTACGATGTTGTTACCAATCAGGATCGCGCTGAGCATCTTGGGGGTCTTGTTCTCCAGAATGTCCAGGGCAAGAGCTGCTCGTTTGTTGCCGTCATCTGACAGGGTACGAAGCCGGATCCTGTTTACAGACATCAATGCTGTCTCAATAGAAGAGAAGAAAGCAGAGAGCGCCAGCAAAACAGCAAGTACGATAAATTGGTAAGTGTCACGTATGTCCACTTTAAATGTTCACTCCTTTGGTGTTTTGATAGAATAAATACCTTAATGGTAAAAATATGCATATATTATATACTGTTTTCATAGCTTTGGCAAGTTTTTATAAAAGAGCAAGAACGCAAAAAACTGCCCAGCCTGTCAGAGGTGGGCAGTTATAAGGCATAGATTATGCAAGTTCTTTGCCGGTCAGCATCTTGTATGCCTGGAGATATTTGGCGATAGTCTTGTCAACGATCTCCTGCGGAAGTGTCCAGTCATTTCCCGGATGGGAGGTCAGCCAGTCACGTGCGAACTGTTTGTCGAAGGATGGCTGTCCATGTCCTGGTTCATAGCCTTCTAATGGCCAGAAACGGGAGCTGTCAGGAGTGAGCATCTCATCACCGATCACCATGTTTCCGTCCTCGTCGAGACCGAATTCGAATTTGGTATCTGCGATGATGATTCCCTTGCTCAGTGCATATTCTGCACATTTTTTATATAATGCGATGGTATTGTCACGAAGTTTTTCTGCAAGCTCGCGTCCTCTGCCCGGGAAGTATTTCTCCAGGTGGTCAATGCTCTGCTCGAAGGAGATGTTCTCGTCGTGGTCACCGATCTCAGCCTTGGTGGATGGTGTGTAGATCGGTTCAGGCAGCTTGTCGGATTCCTTTAAACCTTCCGGAAGTTTGATACCACAGACAGTGCCGTTTTCTTTGTAGCTTGCCCAGCCGCTTCCGGTGATATAGCCACGGACGATACACTCGATCGGGAGCATGTTGAGCTTACGGCACATCATGGATTTGCCTTCGTATTTCTCCTGCTGGAAAAATTCCGGCATATCCTTTACATCGACAGAAATCATATGGTTGGGCAGAATATCCTCTGTCAGATCGAACCAGAATTTGGACATCTGTGTCAGTACAGTGCCTTTTTTGGTGACTTCATTGTTCAGGATCACATCGAAACAACTGATACGGTCGGTGGCAACCATGATCAGGCTGTCGCCATTGTCATAAATCTCACGTACTTTACCTTCTTTGATTGGTTTTAATTCCTGCATCTTCTCATACCTCGTCATTTGGTTTTTTGATTGGAAATTTTACAGTAGTAAAGTATCACTTTTTATGCCGGACTGTCAAGAGAGATTTTGACAAGCATGTGATTAAATGCAAAAAATATATATTAATGTGAAAATTTGCACAGAACTATGGTTGTTTTAGGACAATTCTGTTATAATATAACTAAACGAATTGCGCAGCTTGCTGCGGAACAATCCGTATATAGAAGACAAAAGGCAGGTGAGCAGAATGGCAGGCAGAAAGAAGGATCCGCTGCACAAGAGCTTTAGTTATGCTTTTGAAGGGATTTTTACTTGCATCAGAAATGAAAGAAATATGAAGATACATATTGCAGTCGCGGCTCTTGTCGTGATCGCCGGATGGATCCTGGGACTTTCGATCACAGAATGGTGCATCTGTCTTGGGCTGTTCGGGCTTGTGATGGCACTGGAACTGGTCAACACAGCAGTTGAGGCTGTGGTAGATCTCGTGACCACCGAGCGTCATCCGCTTGCAAAGATCGCCAAGGATACGGCAGCAGGAGCAGTCCTGATCGCAGCGATCATGGCAGCGATCGTCGGACTTCTGATCTTTGTACCGAAAGGGCTTTTGTTTCTGAAGCAGCTTTAAAAATGATAAGATTTTATGAAAGGAGATATATATTATGGAATTAGGAGACGGACTTAAAAAACTTTTACTCGCAGGCGTAGGTACTGTTGCAGTGACAGCAGAGAAATCCAAGGAGATCCTGGACGAGCTGGTTAAGAAAGGTGAACTTACCGTAGAGCAGGGCAAGGTTCTGAATCAGGAACTGAAACACAACATCAAAGAAACAATCAAGACCAAGACAACACCTGCACCGAAAGCACCGAAGGAAGACATCAAGGATACCCTTGCCAAACTTTCACCGGAGCAGCTTGCAGAACTCAAAGAGCAGATCCTCAAGATGGAAGCACCAAAGGCAGAGGAAGCACCAAAAACCGAAGAAGCTCCAAAGGAAGAAGCTCCTGCAGCAGCTGAAGAGCCGGCACAGGAAACAACGGAAGAATAAACAACAGAAACGGAGCAGCAAATGAGCAGACCAGACAATGAAGCAGAGCAGAAAGACGGCTACGGAGAGCGCCTCAAAGAAATCACCGCTGTTCTGAAGAAACATTCTATCACGCGAGGTGTCTCTCCGGAGAAACTTCGTCTTATACTGGAAGATCTGGGCCCAACTTATATCAAGTTGGGTCAGCTTATGTCACTTCGTTCAGACATCCTTCCCAAGCGTTACTGCGATGAGCTGATGAAACTGTGTTCCGATGTACCGCCGATGCCTTTTTCGGAGGTGATCGAGGTTTTGGAAGAGTCGATGGGATGTCCCTGGCAGGCAGAGTTCAAAGAGATCCAGGAGCGACCACTCGGTTCCGCCTCCATTGCACAGGTTCACCGGGCAACGCTCAAAACAGGCGAGGAAGTTGTCGTCAAAGTACAGCGCAAGGGAATCTACGAGACGATGGCAAGGGACATTGGCCTGATGCACAAGGCAGTGCGGCTGATGCCGCCGGTCAGCATCAAGGGTGCCGTTGACCTGAACATGGTCTTAAGCGAACTGTGGACAGTGACACAGGAGGAGATGAACTTCCTGACAGAAGCCGCCAACATTTCCGAGTTTGCCAAAAAGAACAAGGGCGTTGCCTTTGTAAAAACGCCGATCCTGTATCGGGAATATACAACGACGCATGTACTGGTCATGGAATATATTGACGGGATCGCGATCAACGATAAAGAAAAACTTCTGCAGAACGGCTATGACCTGAATGAAATCGGAAGCAAATTTGTGGACAACTTCATCAAGCAGGTGATCGAGGATGGCTTTTTCCATGCGGATCCTCATCCTGGCAATGTGCGGATCCGGGGCGGCAAGATCGTCTGGATCGATATGGGAATGATGGGAAGGCTCACGGAGAGAGACAGAGAACTGATCAGCCAGGCTGTGGAAGGCGTGGCACTGAATGATATCGGAAAGATCCAGAATGCAGTTCTGGCACTTGGAGAATTCAAGGGCAAACCCGACCACAGCAAGCTCTATCAGGATATCCAGGATCTGATGGAGAAATATGGAACTGCAGATATCGGAAATATCGATCTTGCAGAGGTCATGGTAGATCTCATGGAGGTCATGAAGGAAAACAAGATCATGATGCCTCACGGACTTACCATGCTGGCGCGGGGTCTGACTCATGTAGAAGGAGTCCTTGCAGACATCAGTCCGGAGATCAATATGGTCCAGATTGCGGCAGCCCGCATCAAAGAAGAATTTTTTGGCGAGGGAAACTGGAAGAGGGAGCTCAGGGCAAATACCAAAAACATCTATCGGTCCTTCAAGAAATCCATCGAAGTTCCGTCGCTTGCGGCAGATTTTCTGCAGGGCTGTATGAAGGGACAGACGAAGATCAATCTGGATCTCCATGTGGCAGATGATCTTTCCAGACTGCTCCGAAGGCTGGTGCGAAATATCGTTATGGGACTGTGGGTGATGGCACTTCTGATCAGTTCCAGCATTATCTGTACGACAGATATGAAGCCAAAGCTGTGGGGGATCCCGGCGTTGGGAGCACTGGGGTATATCAGTGCGTTTATCATTGTGATGTATGTGTTTTTGAAACACTTTTTTTCAAAAAAATAATACCAGGAGGAATTTTTTTAAATGAGTACAAAAGCAGAACAGGCGATCGCATTTCACGATCAGGGATATAACTGTGCACAGGCAGTTGCATGTTCATTCTGTGAGGAGTTTGGAGTGGACAGAGAAGAGATGTTCAAGATCGCAGAAGGATTTGGTTTCGGAATGGGGATCATGGATATGTGCGGTGCGCTGTCAGGAATGATGATGGTGATTGGACTGCAGAACAGTGTGGGAGATCCGGAGAAAGGCAAGATGACCAAGGGCGATACCTACAAGAAAGCCAAAGCCTACATCAACAAATTTGCAGAGCAGAACGGCTCCTATCTCTGCCGTGACCTCAAAGGCGTAGAGACCGGCAAAATTCTCCGTGCCTGCCCGGACTGCATCCGCGATGCAGTTGCCCTGACAGAAGAATATCTGGCATCACAGAAAGAGAAATAATAATATCAATAACAAACAAAAATCCTGCCACAGCAGAGAGGAATACCTTTCTGGTCCGGCAGGATTTTTTGATATTGCATATTGAGGAAACATCGGCGGTGCATTCATTGATCTTTACGAAAGATCCAGGATCATTCAGCAACTTTGACAAACTGGCTGTTATAAAGATTCTGGTAAAATCCGCCTTTCGCCATCAGTTCTTCGTGAGAGCCCTGTTCGATGATGCTTCCGTCTTTCATGACGAGGATCTCGTCTGCATTTCGGATCGTGGACAGACGGTGTGCAACGATGAAGCTGGTACGACCCTCCATCAGACGATCAAACGCTTCCTGAACCATGAGTTCGGTTCGTGTATCGATGCTTGATGTTGCTTCATCCAGGATCAGCATAGGCGGCAGGCAGAGCATGACACGGGTGATGCACAGAAGCTGCTTCTCACCCTGGCTTAAGCTGTCTTCCTTGAGCATGGTATCAAGTTTGTCCGGGAGACGGCGGATGAATTCCCAGCTGTGGGAACGCTTTGCTGCCTCGATGATCTCTTCGTCAGTGGCATCTGGTTTGCCGATGTTGATATTGTCACGGACAGTACCGTTTTTGATCCAGGTTTCCTGAAGGACCATACCGAAGCTGCTTCGTAAGGAATGGCGGGAGATCTCGTTGATCGGATGTCCGTCGATGGAAATGGTTCCTCCGGTCACATCATAAAATCTCATCAGCAGGTTGATAAAAGTAGTTTTACCGCATCCGGTCGGTCCGACGATCGCGATACGTTTACCAGGCTCTGCATGGAGATTGAAGTCTTCGATAAGCTTCTTGTCCGGAACATAGCGGAAGCTGACATTGTCGATATCGACTTCACCTTTAACATCGGAAATCGTTTCCTCAGGATCTTTGCTTTCCGGTTCTTCTTCCAGAAGTGCGAAGATTCTGGTGGCGCAGGCAAGTGCGTTCTGAAGTTCTGTGATAACGGAACTGATATCATTGAATGGTTTCATGTACTGGTTCGCATAGGAGAGCAGTACAGAAAGTCCGCCGACAGTCAGAACACCGCCAGGAATCATAAAGGCACCGACCAGAGCTACACCTGCGTAGATGACGTTGTTTACGAAACGGGTAGACGGGTTGGTCAGACTGCTGTAGAAGACAGCTTTCTGGCTGCATTCCTTTAATTCCTGGTTGATCTCGGCAAAGCGGGCAGAGGATTTGTCCTCGTAACCAAATGCCTGAACGATCTTCTGGTTTCCAATCATTTCCTCGATGAGAGCAGTCTGACGGCCGCGGGCATCACTCTGTTTCCGGAACATATGGAAAGAACGTGAGGAAATGAATTTTGCCACAAAGAAGCTGAGTGGTGTCAGGACAATGACCATCAGTGTGATCCAGAAGTTCTTGGAGAACATGAAGATCAGAGTACCGATGATCGTCACGATACCGGAAAAAAGCTGTGTAAATCCAAGCAGAAGACCGTCGGAAAGGATATCCGTATCCGCAATGACACGACTGATGATATCTCCTGTACTGTGTCCGTCCAGATAGGAAAGCGGAAGCTTCTGGATGTGACGGATCGCTTTGGCACGGATGTCCTGCACGGTACGGAAAGTCATACGGTTGTTGATGATGTTCATGATCCAGGTAGCAAGACTGGATACAACGACCATGACAAGGATCCTGGAAAGGTAATACCACATCCTCTGGAAGTTTACCTGATGTTCTGCAACGACCTGGTCGATCGCGTCACCAAACAGTACCGGCACGTAGAGCTGAAGGACTACGGAGACTGCAGCAAGGATGATACTGAGAATCAGGAGCAGACGGTATCTTCCGATGAAACGGAGTACCTTCCACAAAGTTTCTGTGCTGTTTGCATTTGACGGCTGTTTGTTTTTTGTACTCATGATAAGGTCACCTCCGCAGCATTGCCGGAAACGGCAGTTTTTGAAGAATCATATTTTGCCCGTTCTTCAGGGAACTGGGAGAAGTAGATCGCTCGGTAGATCTCGCAGGAGCGGATCAGGTCATCATGAATGCCTTTGCCGACAAGCTCACCATCGTTCAGAACGAGGATCAGGTCTGCCTGACGGATGCTGGCAGCTCGCTGAGATACCAGGAAGGTGGTGACATTGCCGCTCAACTGATGCAGGGATTTACGAAGTGCTGCATCTGTCGCAAAGTCAAGTGCACTGGCACTGTCGTCCAGGATCAGGAATTCTGGTTTCTTGACAACGGCACGCGCGATGGTGAGACGCTGTTTCTGTCCTCCGGAAAGGTTGCGACCATTTTGTTCCAGTTTGAAATCAAGCTGACCATCCTTGCCTTCGACGATCTCACGCGCCTGGGCTGTTGTGAGTGCATCCCAGATCTCTGCATCTGTGGCATCGTCGCGTCCCCATTTCATGTTTTCGCGGATCGTTCCTTTAAAGAGGGCTGCACGCTGTGGTACAACACCGATCTTTTCACGGAGATCCTGCTGGCTGTAACTGCGGATATCCTGTCCATCAATACGGACAGTACCCTGTGTCGCATCATAAAAACGTGCGATCAGATTGACAAGTGTGGATTTACCGCTTCCGGTACCGCCGATGATACCAACTGTCTGGCCTTTTTTGACAGAGAAGCTGATATCGGAAAGGCTTGGTTCGCTGGAACCTGCATAGGCAAAAGTAACGTTCTCGAATTCGAGGGCATTTTTGCCGGAAGTCTGAGCAGCGGAAGCTGCCGGGTACTCCATGGAAGTTTTTACTTTGAGGATATCTGCCACACGGCCTGCACAGGCTGCGGATTTGTTGAGGGTGATGATCAGGGAAGCCAGTTTGATAAGCTCGACGATCATCTGTGCCATATAGTTGTAGAGCGCTACGACCTCACCCTGCTGCATGTTTCCAAGGTTTACCTGGAGACCGGCGTTGCTGATCAGGATGACAGTCGCGATGTTGATGAGTACGTAAGTCACCGGATTGAGAAGGGCAGAAAGTCTGCCGACGAATTCATTTAATTTAGTGAGCTGTTCGTTGCTCTCGTCAAATTCCTGTACGGATTCTTTTTCGCGGCAGAATGCACGGATGACGCGTACACCGGTGAGGTTTTCTCTGGTCAGTCTTGTGACGGTATCCAGACGGCTCTGTACCTTGCGGAAAAGCGGGATACTGAGATACATGATCACAAAAACAACCAGAAACAGGAATGGGATCGCAACGGCGAAGACCAGGGCACAGCGGAAGTTGATGGTGAATGCCATGACCATGGAGCCGAGTACGATAAACGGGCTTCGAAGAAGAAGACGAAGTCCCATATTTACACCATTCTGTACCTGGTTGATATCGTCGGTAAGACGGGTAATCAGAGTGTCTGTTCCGAGGGTGTCGAGTTCCGTGTAAGAAAGTTTCTGTACATGGTCATAGACAGCCTGACGGAGTTCTGTGGCAAATCCAACGCTGGCCTTTGCAGCAAAAAACTGGGCTGTGATGCTGACTGTAAGTCCGGCAGCAGCCATCAGGACAAGGATAAAAAACCGTTCGATAATGTAATGACGGTCATTTCCTGCGATACCCACATCGATGATCTGGGCGATGACTACCGGAACAAGCAGGTCAAACACAACTTCCAGAAATTTGAAGAAAGGTGCAAAGATGCTTTCTTTCTTGTAGTTTCTCAGGTAGATTGCGAGAGATCGCATTTTGTGTTTCCTCCATTTTTCTTGATGATTGACAATCCCTATTATAGTCCTGTATCATAAGGCTTGCAACGATTAAAAACAATATTTACTTATTATAGAAGAAAAGGGGTAGAAATATGCGGCGTGAGGTAACTCTGGAAGAGATTTCAGATGGAAGATTATATGATGCAAATGATATGGTAAAGGCAGACTGTCAGGATTGTAAGGGATGCTGCGACTGCTGCAAGGGAATGGGAGATTCTGTGATCCTGGATCCGTATGATGTCTGTCGTCTGTCAAGAGGACTTGGAAAACAGCCACAGGAACTGATCGGGATAGTTCTGGAACTTGGCGTATCTGACGGAAATATCCTTCCACATCTGATGATGAAGGGAAAAGAAGAGAGCTGTGTGTTCTTAAATGAAGAGGGCAGATGTTCTGTGCATGCGATCCGTCCGGGATTCTGCCGCCTGTTTCCACTTGGAAGATATTATACAGAAGATGGCTTTAAGTATATCATCCAGATCCATGAATGTGCGAAGAAAAACCGCTCCAAGATCAAAGTAAAGAAATGGATCGACACACCGGATCTTAAGCAGTACGAGAAATTTGTCTGGGACTGGCATCAGTTCCTTTTGGATGTGCAGGAAGTTTTTTATCAGACAGAGGACACGGAACTGATCAGAAACCTGAATATGTATGTGATCAGCCGTTTCTATACGAAACCGTATGAAGAATCACAGGACTTCTATGCACAGTTCTACGAACGTCTGAAAGAAGCAAAAAACCTTCTGAGCCTTGGAGTATGACTCTGGACTCAGAAGGTCTGAAAGCTTTATTTAGCGAGAAGTTCATCGAGAAGCTGGTGGATGGTTTTGTTCAGTACCGGATGACGGTAGTATGGTGCGATCTCATCCATCGGTTTCAGCACAAAATCACGGTTTTGCATGTCGATATGCGGAATGTGAAGATCCGGAGTGTCGATGATCTCATTGTCATAAAAGAGAATGTCAAGATCCAGGGTACGTGGCCCCCAGTGGATCAGGCGTTCGCGGTTGGCTTCTGCCTCCAGTTCATGAAGTCTGTCGAGCAGTTCTTCCGGAGTCAGGAGTGTACGGAGTCTCAGGACTCCATTCAGAAATTCATCCTGTTCTACACCACCGTAAGGTTCTGTGACCAGATATTTGGACACAGCTTCCACTTCGCAGCCTGGTGTATCTTTGAGTCCCTGGATCCCGTTATCCAGGTATTTCTTTTTGTCCCCGAGGTTGGAGCCGAAAGCTACATAGGCAGTGTGCCAGCTTCTGGTGATCTCAACGGCAACGGTATCGAGCGGAAGCCCTACAGGAGCCCATGGTTTCTCGATGCGGAGTGTGATCTTTTTTAATAAGGGCAGTTCCGAAAGGAGCATCTGGCAGAGATTTTCGGCGAGAGCTTCGAGAAGTTTGTAGGTGTGCTCTTTGGCGAACTTCGTGATCATGTGGCTGACTTCTCCGTAATGGATGGAGGCTGTCAGCTCATCGGTCAGGCC
>NZ_JBBMEI010000030.1:0-47465 GCF_040096655.1 Blautia intestinihominis
TCTTCTTGAACTGGCTGTGGCTGACACTGCTTCCCGTCAGGAAGGAGATCACCCTCTGCTCCCAGATCTTATGCTTACGGTTGACGATTCCCTCTTCCACCTCATACGGACGCATGCGGTAAACGCATTTCATCAGGATATCTCCAAACACTGCACCATAGCATACTCGCTTGATCAGTGGAAGCGTCAGCTTGAATCCCGGATTGCTTTCCAGACCACTTAAGTTGATGGAAATAACCGGAACCTGCTCCATGCCGGTCTTCTTGAGTGCACGGCGGATAAATGCGATATAGTTGGACGCACGGCATCCACCACCTGTCTGAGACATGATGACAGCCGTTTTGTTCAGGTCATACTTGCCGGAAAGAAGCGCATCCATAACCTGTCCGACTACCATCAGAGACGGATAGCAGGCATCATTATTTACATATTTCAGTCCCACATCGACTGCATGCTTATTATCATTCGGAAGGACTTCCAGATGATATCCACAGGTATTAAATGCAGCCTGCAGGATTCCGAAATGGAACGGTGACATCTGCGGGCAGAGGATCGTATAATCCTTACGCATCTGCTTGGTAAATACAACCTTCTCGATAGAAGACGGTTTGATCTCACGCTCTTTATGCTGTGCATCTTTTGCACGGAGTGCTGCCAGCAGGGAACGTACACGGATCCTTGCCGCTCCAAGGTTATTCACCTCATCGATCTTCAGGCAGGTATAGATCTTGCCGCTGCCATCGAGGATCTCATAAACCTCATCTGTTGTAACCGCATCCAGACCACATCCAAAGGAATTGAGCTGGATCAGATCCAGATTATCCTGTTTTTTGACAAAGTTTGCTGCCGCATACAGACGGGAATGATACATCCACTGGTCATTGACACGGATTGGACGCTCTACTTCTGCAAGATGAGAAATAGAATCCTCTGTAAATACCGCAATACCATAACTGTTGATCAGATCCGGGATACCATGATGGATTTCAGGGTCGATGTGATACGGACGGCCTGCAAGGACGATTCCTCTTCGTCCGGTATCCTTAAGGTACTGAAGAGTCTCCTCGCCCTTTTTCTGCACATCTTTACGTGCCTGGGCAAGTTCTTCCCATGCCGCATGAGCTGCTGCCTTTACTTCCTCTGCCGGAATATCCTTAAATACCTGTACCAGACGGTCTGTCAGGATCGCTTCGGTCGTAAATGCCATAAACGGATTCATAAACTTGATGCTCGGATCTTTGAGCTCATCCACATTGTTCTTGATGTTTTCTGCATAAGAAGTAACGATCGGGCAGTTATAATGGTTGACTGCATCCGGGAACTCATTTCGTTCATACGGAACACAAGGATAGAAAATAAATTTCACACCTTTTTTGATCAGCCAGCTCACATGACCATGTGCCAGCTTCGCCGGATAACACTCTGATTCACTCGGGATGGACTCAATGCCAAGCTCGTAGAGCTTTCTGGTAGAAGTCGGCGAAAGCACCACTTCATATTTCAGTTTGGTAAAGAATGTATACCAGAACGGATAATTCTCAAACATGTTCAGGACACGCGGGATACCCACCTGTCCCCTGATTGCCTGATCCGGGCTTAACGGCTCATAGGAAAACAGTCTCTTGTATTTATATTCATAAAGGTTCGGCACATGATCCTTGTTTTTCTCTTTGCCGATACCTCTCTCACAGCGGTTTCCACTGATGAACTGACGGCCGCCGGTAAATTTATTGATGGTCAGACGGCAGTTATTGGTACATCCGCGGCAGTTTGCCATAGATGTTGTATATTTCAGCTCATTGATCTTGTCAATGGAAAGCATTGTTGTCTTTTTGCCCGTCTCATAACGCTCTCTCGCGATCAGAGCCGCACCAAACGCACCCATGATACCTGCGATATCCGGACGGATCGCTTCACAGCTTGCGATCTTCTCAAAGCTTCGGAGTACCGCATCATTATAAAAAGTACCACCCTGTACAACGATATGCCTGCCAAGTTCTGTCGCATCAGAAACCTTGATAACCTTGTAAAGCGCGTTCTTGATAACAGAGTACGCAAGACCTGCGGAAATATCAGATACCTCCGCGCCCTCTTTCTGCGCCTGTTTTACCTTGGAGTTCATAAATACGGTACAGCGTGTTCCAAGGTCGATTGGATGCTGTGCAAAAAGCGCTGCCTTCGCAAAATCCTGCACACTGTAGTTCAGAGATTTCGCAAAAGTCTCGATAAAGGAACCACAGCCGGAAGAACATGCCTCATTTAACTGTACGCTGTCTACGGTCTGGTTCTTGATCTTGATACACTTCATATCCTGACCACCGATGTCCAGGATACAGTCTACTTCCGGATCAAAAAATGCTGCTGCATAGTAATGAGATACAGTCTCAACCTCTCCCTCATCCAGAAGAAGCGCTGCCTTTATAAGAGCCTCACCATAACCGGTAGAGCATGCATAGGCGATATTTGCGCCTTCCGGAAGTTTGGAATAGATTTCCTGGATAGAACGGATTGCTGTCTTGAGCGGGCTTCCGTTGTTATTACTGTAGAAGGAATAAAGAAGGCTTCCATCCTCTCCTACCAGTGCAGTCTTTGTCGTGGTAGATCCGGCATCGATACCAAGATAGCAGTTACCCTTATAGCTTGCCAGATCGCCTGTTGCAACTTTGTAAGAAGACTGGCGTTTGTTAAATGCTTCGTAATCTTCCTCTGTCGCAAACAACGGCTCCATACGCTCTACTTCGAAGTCAAGCTTGATTGAATGACGCAGTCTGTCTTTAAGATCTGTCAGGGAAACCGTCACATCTTTCTTCGCATTCAGTGCAGAACCAATCGCAGCAAAAAGATGAGAATTCTCCGGAACGATCGTATGCTCATCATCCAGTTTCAGAGTTCTGATAAACGCCGTCTTGAGCTCGGAAAGGAAATGCAGAGGACCGCCAAGGAATGCTACATGACCACGGATCGGTTTACCGCAGGCAAGACCGGAAATCGTCTGGTTTACAACTGCCTGGAAAATAGATGCAGACAGGTCTTCCTTCGTTGCGCCCTCGTTGATCAGCGGCTGGATATCCGTCTTTGCAAATACACCGCAGCGGGCAGCGATCGGATAAAGTGCTTTGTAATTTTTTGCATATTCATTCAGACCGGTAGCATCTGTCTGAAGCAGGGATGCCATCTGGTCGATAAAGGAACCTGTACCTCCGGCACAGATACCGTTCATTCGCTGTTCAATGTTTCCACCCTCAAAATAGATGATCTTGGCATCCTCACCGCCAAGCTCAATCGCAACATCTGTCTGCGGTGCGATCTTCTGCAAAGAAGTAGAAACCGCGATAACCTCCTGCACGAACGGGATTTCCAGATGGTTCGCAAGTGTCAGACCACCAGAACCTGTGATCACCGGGCAGAGTGTCATCTCTCCAAGTTTTGCATGGGCTTTCTCCAACAGATCAGCCAGTGTTTCCTGGATGTTTGCAAAATGACGTTCGTAATCTGCAAACAGAAGCTGATCGTTTTCATCAAGAATCGCAATCTTTACTGTAGTAGATCCGATATCAATTCCCAATGTGTATGTATTCAATAAATCGACCTCCTCGTCATAAAACTGTATATATACAGATATGAATGTGTAACGTGTTCTTTCTTATTAAAAAGTGTTTTTTCAAATCGAATTCCGTAACATTATACGACAAAGTTTTACAAATGACAATGACCAACTTCAAGAATTTGTTACTCTCCTGCCCGAGTAGCAGAAAAAAAGCACCTCCGAAACCATGTCCGAAAATGCTTTTGATCCTGAATATTATATTTTATGTCATATCCTTTTATCTGTGGAATCTGTTTGCGATCCTTACCAGATAAGCGCCGCCCGGCATTCTGGAAAGGCGCTCGGAAGCAGTCTTGTCAACCAGAATATAAGCCAGGAAATACGCTGCCGCTGCCAGAACGATGGATACGCCAAGGCAGATAAAGTTTGACGGCAGGATCACATGCAGTCCGTAGTATACAGCACCTGCCACAACACCCATGACAACCGATGCAAGGATCGGGCTTACATAGGCTGCCTTCCACGGATTCTTATAATCCAGATATTTTTTCATAAAGAAATCATTCATCACGCAGACAACGACCGCATAGACGATCATCGCCACCAGAAGCGCATAAATGCCAAGATCTGTAAACATCAAAAGTAATACGACCACGATCACATCGACCAAAAGCGCCACTGCTGCAGTCATCATCGGGATCTTCGGCTTGCCGATACCCTGAAGGACACCATTGGAAATGTTTGACATTCCATTCAGAAGAATCGTAAAGGATCCAAGCAGCAGGAGTTTTCCTGCCACACCGTTTGTTCCGCCAAAAAGCAGAGACACGATCGGCTGTGCAAGCACGGCAAGTCCGACTGCACACGGAATGGAAATAAACATAGAAAGCTGGACTGTCTGGTCAACTCTCCTTCTGGTCTCGTCAATGTCACCCGTCGCATACAGGGCAGAAACCTCCGGTATCATGGATGTCGGAGCTGCACTGGAAAGTGTCAGCGGGATGTTGATGATACTCATAAAATAAGTCGCATATTCTGCATAAAGCATACTGATCGTATCGGAATCCACGCCATGTTTTCCCATGATCTCGGAATACAGGACACCATTGAGATAACCATTGATATTGTAAATAAAAGAACTCAGGATAATCGGAGAAACGATCAGGATGATCAGTTTCAGAATCTCACCATAAGTTTCCTCTTCATGGTAATGATCTCCTGCCACTCTTCTCTTGATAGCTCTGCGGTTGACTCCGTATACAAGGAGCATAAAGATCAGCGCAGTTACAACACCTGCAGTCGTTCCCACAGTAGAACCGGCTGCTCCCCATTTTGCGACACTTCCATCACTGCCGTCTGCAAAATATTTGATAAACATCCATGCAGCGATCAGGCTGACTGCCGCATTAAAGATCTGTTCCAGGATCTGTGAGATGGAAGTCGGCATCATATTTCGGTATGCCTGGAAATATCCTCTGTACACACCAAGGATTCCGGAAAGGAAGATCGTTGGAGACAGGATCTGGAGTGCCAGCACGGCATTCGGCTGGTTGCTCGGGATGATGAATCTCGCCCCAAACAAGCATACCAGTGCCACGATCCCGCCTATGATCGCAGCGTAGATCAGGGATCCGCGAAAGATCTTCTGTGCATTTTTGTAATCTTTTAAAGCAATCCTCTCGGAGATCAGTTTGGAAACTGCCTGCGGGATACTGAAAGAAGCGATCATCAGAAGGATCATGTAGGCATTCTGTGCAAGGCTGATATAGCCCATGCCCATATTTCCTACAATAGAAGAAAGCGGGCTCTTATATAATAATCCGATGACCTTGGAAATCATTGCCGCGATCATCAGAAAGGACGCGTTTTTGACTAAATTGTTCTTCTGACTCATTTTTACTCCTTATTTTCCTGTTCTGCTTTATTTTCGATCTGCCAGTCGATCGGGTCCAGTCCGTTCTGAACCAGAAATTCATTTGTCTTACTGAAATGATGGCATCCGAAAAATCCCCTGTACGCGGACAGCGGGCTTGGGTGCGGTGCCTCCAGGATCAGATGCTTCGGATTGTTGAGCATGGATTTCTTCATCTGTGCCGGACGTCCCCAGAGAAGGAAAACGATCGGACGGTCCTGCTCATTCAAGATCCGAATCGCAGCATCGGTAAACTGCTCCCATCCGATCCCACGGTGGGAATTTGCCTGATGTGCGCGGACAGTCAAAACGGTGTTCAGCATAAGCACGCCCTGCTTTGCCCATTTTTCCAGATATCCATTGTCCGGGATATAGCATCCCAGATCATCGTGTAATTCCTGATAAATATTCACCAGTGACGGCGGAACCTCGACATCCCTTTTGACAGAAAAGCACAGTCCGTGCGCCTGTCCGTCATTGTGGTACGGGTCTTGTCCAAGAATCACGACCTTCACCTGGCTCAGCGGTGTAAAATGAAATGCATTGAACATATCATCTGCCGGAGGAAAGATCTTCCGTGTCTGATACTCCTGCATAACTGTCTTATATAATTTTGCATAATATGGCTGATGGAATTCATCCTTTAATGCTTCCAGCCATTCTCCCGATAAAGGAGCCATGTATTATCACCTCTTATCTTCGAACGGAAATCCCTCTCTCTGCCAGATAATCCTTCACCTGACGGATCTCCAGTTCTTTGTAATGGAATAAAGATGCTGCCAGCGCGGCATCTGCACCGCCCTCTGTCAGTGCATCATAAAAATGTTCCAGAGTTCCTGCACCGCCAGATGCAATGACCGGAATAGAAACTGCGTCTGCGATCGCTCTGGTCAGTTCAATATCGTATCCTGCTTTGGTCCCGTCACAGTCCATGCTGGTAAGAAGGATCTCACCTGCACCGAGACGCTCGACCTTTTTGGCCCATTCAATGGCATCAATGCCGGTATCCAGACGTCCACCGTGTTTGTAGATGTTCCAGCCGCCGTCTTCTCTTCGTTTGGCATCAATCGCCACGACAACACACTGGCTTCCGAACTTCTCTGCTGCCTCTGTGATAAGCTCCGGACGGTCGATCGCTGCGGAATTGACAGAGATCTTGTCTGCACCCTCACGGAGAAGTTTCTTGAAATCGTCTACCGTACGGATACCGCCGCCGACGGTAAACGGAATAAATACATTTGCCGCAACCTGACGCACCATATCCACAACCGTGTCACGTTCTTCACAGGATGCTGTGATATCCAGAAAAACAAGCTCATCTGCACCGGCTGCATCGTAAGCTTTGGCGATCTCCACAGGATCTCCCGCATCTTTGAGATCTACAAAATTAACGCCCTTTACCACACGTCCGTTGTTTACATCCAGACAGGGAATGATTCTCTTTGTAAACATATCAGTTCCCCTCCTTCTCAAGTTTCGCAAAGTTTTCGAGGATCTTAAGTCCGTACTTGCTGCTCTTTTCCGGATGGAACTGGCAGGCAAATACATTGTCCTTCTCGACAGAAGCATGGATCGTTGTGCTGTACTCAGTCACTGCCTTCACGATCTGCGGATCTTCTGCCTGGAGATAATAGGAATGTACAAAATATACATGGGTATCTTCCGGGATATCCTTAAACAGTCTTCCGTTATTCTGAAGGTGCAGGGAATTCCATCCCATGTGCGGGATCTTGAGTCCCGGAGATGGCGGAATACGCAAGATCTTGCCTTTAAGGATCCCAAGTCCTTCTACACCCGGTGTCTCTTCGCTGCTTTCAAATAAAAGCTGTAATCCAAGACAAATCCCAAGAAACGGGGTTCCTTTCTTTATCATGTCCTGGATCACCGGAACCAAACCATATTTATGTAAGTTTTCCATTGCTTCGCCGAAGCTTCCAACTCCCGGAAGGATCACTTTGTCTGCCCGAAGGAGCACCTGCGGGTCACGGGATACAACGGTTTCTTCGCCAAGGTAGGCAAGTGCTTTCTCCACACTTTTGATGTTTCCTGCATCGTAGTCGATAATACCTATCATTCGTATCTCACATCCTGTCTTTATTCATGTTGATCATCATGTCCAAGTATACCGCAAAAAGAAGCAGATGCAAAGTGGTTTCTTTACATCTGCTTCTTTTTTAATCATTTTTGCGGTCGAGCGTAAACCAGAACTCTACGCCATTGTCATAATTCTGTACACCATACTGCTGGTGCAGGCCTTCCATGATGGCTTTTACGATAGAAAGCCCGATACCACTTCCACCGTATTCTCTGGTCCTTGCCTTGTCCACTTTGTAAAATTTATTCCACAGTTTCGGAACATCCTCCTCCGGGATCGGTGTTCCTGTGTTAAATACAGTCACTCTGACACGGTCATCCTCCGGGATCACACGGATCTCGATCTCCTTCTCACCGTTCAGATGATTCAGTGCGTTGCTGGTATAGTTCGTCACAACTTCCTCGATCTTGAACTCATCTGCCCAGACATAGACCGGCTCTGATGCCTCGAAACTTACCTTCGCTTCTTTCTGCTGGATCATGATATCCATGGACTGCAGTACTCCGCGGATCAGACTTACGATATCAAATCTCTCCATGGAAACTTCATCCCTGCCGGATTCCAGCTGGTTCAGAGTCAGAAGGTTCTTAACCAGCTTATTCATCTTGGCCGCTTCATCCATGATGACATCGCAGTAAAATTCCCTGCTCTCCGGGTCATCGGAAATATTTTCCTTCAGTCCCTCGGCATATCCCTGTACCAGTGCGATCGGGGTCTTGAGTTCATGAGAGACGTTGTTCAGGAACTCCTGACGCATCTGGTCGATCTTTTCTTTATTCTCAATATCCTTGAGCAGCTGATTGTTCGCCGATTTCAGTTCGGAGATCGTCTTCTCAAGCTGTTCAGACATGCGGTTGAAGTTCTCTCCAAGCTCATCGATCTCATTGCCCGCCTGGCTGTGATATTTCGCATCAAAATCCAGTTCACTCATCTTGGTAGAAAGCTGTGTCAGTTCACTGATCGGCTTTGTGATACGCTTCGTGATCACCCAAACCACCAGTCCGCTGAGAGCAATAATCCCAAGTCCCACATAGAAATAAAAACTGTTGGAGATCGCGACACTCTCCCGGATACTCTCAAGCGGAGTACGGATCAGGAAATAGCATCCATTCCCCAGTTCTCCCCAGCTCTCCACATATTCCATTCTGGCAAAGCGGTCACTGACCTGCTGGATCACATAATTGTCATTTTTCTGGAGAACTTTCTCCTTGTTCTTCTTCTGATCAAGATCGTATACATATCCAACCAGTCTGGCCTGCAGAAGATCCTCATTGCTTCCAACAGAACAGATCGTCTGTCCGTCTGCTGTGACCATGACCCAGGTAAGGTTGTTCTCAGAACAGTCCTTGAACATCTCATCCGAGACTTCCGCACTGCTGTTTCCATCGGAATCTGTCTCAACCTCAAGGTTCTCCAGCTTCTCTACCGCTTCCTTCAGCACTTCTGTCTTGCGGCTGATATAATAATGTTCCAGGAATAACCCATTGATCAGGGTGATCACGACCATAGAAAGAAGAAGCAGTCCAATAAACAGGACTGCTATCTGTCGGCGCAGCGGATGGAACTTCCTGTTCTTCCGCTTCTTATCTGAATCTTTGTGGAAAAATCTCATTGTTCATCCACCTCAAATTTGTAACCCATTCCCCAGACAGTCTTGATATATTCTCCCTTCGCACCCATCTTGCTTCTCAGCTTCTTGACGTGCGTATCAATCGTTCTGGCATCGCCGAAATAATCATAATTCCATACAGAATTCAAGATCTTCTCTCTGGAAAGAGCGATCCCCTGGTTCTCAAGGAAATAAGTCAGAAGTTCAAACTCCTTAAAGCTCAGTTCCATCGGCTCACCATCAACAGATGCCTGATGTGCCGCCTTGTCGATCACGATCCCTCCTGCCGACAGGACATCGCCTCCTACGTCCTGTCCGGTCCTTCGAAGGATCGCCTCCACTCTGGCGACCAGGATCTTCGGACTGAATGGTTTTGAAATGTATTCATCTACTCCGAGGTCAAATCCAAGGAGCTCGTCCCTCTCATCACCTCTCGCTGTCAGCATGATGATCGGCACCTTGGAATTCTTACGGATCTCCCTGCACACTTCCCATCCATCCATCTTTGGCATCATGACATCCAGAAGGATGAGGGCGATATCCTTTTCCTCGTAGAAAATATCCATTGCTTCTTCGCCGTCGCCTGCCTCAAGTACCTGGAAATTCTTCTTCTCCAGGAAATCTCTCACCAGCTTCCTCATACGGCTTTCATCATCTACTACAAGAATTTTCGGGGCTTCCATCTCTGATTCCTCCAATCAAAAAATTTCTTTTGTTGTATTTCAATGCTATCATCTTATCAGAGATTTATGTTTGTTTTGTGAACGATTTCAGGAATTCTGGTCCAGTTTCTCAGAAAATTCGTCTTTTTTCATTGGACGGTAGAAATAATATCCCTGAATATAATCACATCCATGTTCCTTAAGGAACTCTACCTGCTCTTTGGTCTCCGCACCCTCAGCCACTGTTCTGGCATCCAGTGCATGAGCTGCTTCTATGATCAGCGGGATCAGTTTCCTTGCTCTTGAGTTCGCTTCGATCTCTCTTGTAAAGGACATGTCGATCTTGAGAATATCGAAGGAAAATTTCTGCAACATATTAAAGGAAGAATAACCGCTTCCAAAATCATCCAGAAGGATCCAGGCTCCCTTTTCCTTGATCTTGTTGAGGACATTGCCGACATTCTCCTCGAGTGCCGCATAAGAAGTCTCGGTGATCTCAAAACGGATCAGTCTGGACGGGAATTCCGCATGCTCCAGGAAATCAATGATCTCCTCGATCAGTGTCTCATCATAAAAATCCATCCAGGAAAGGTTCATGGAAACAGGAACGACTTCCAGTCCCTTCTCATATCTGCCGCGGATATAGGCACGTACCTTCTGGAATACATAACGGTCAAGTTTGGAAATGGAACCATCCTCCTCCAGCTTCGGCACAAAGATCCCCGGGGAGATAAATCCCTTCTTCGGATGGATCCAGCGGATCAGAGCCTCCGCAGACATGATCTTGCCTGTCACAGAATCTACGATCGGCTGATAGTAGACTTCCAGTTCTTCGTTTGCGATCGCTTCCTCAAATTCTGTTGTGATCTCTGCATTGTCAATATATGCCATATCCATATTATGGTCAAAAACCGCATATGGCTTGAGATATTCATCCACAATGTACTGCTTCGCAAGTTTGGCACGGTCGATCATTCCGGAAACCGGCATCGGCTCGTCCTTAAGATAAAAGATACCGCATCTGCAGTGCACACGGATCTTCTTATTGCTGACATCAAAAACCTGATCACAGAAATCTGCCAGCTTCTCTCCGGAAATCCGGTCACGCTCTACAAAGCTCACAAAGTGGTCTGCTTCGATCCTGCCCACATAGATCGGTTTCAGGAAAGACTGCTCTATCTCATCATAGAGGCTGTCCAGGATATGGTCGCCTTCCTTGATTCCAAGTAGTTCATTGGTCGCCTTGAAACTCTTGATATTAAAAAATACGATCGCGTATTTGGATCTGTCCTCACAGTGATTCAGGAATTTCTCTACCATATAAATAAAGCCGCGGCGGTTATAGGCTCCCGTCAGATAGTCTCTGTACTCCTTCTCATGTGTGACGATCGCATTCTCGATACGATGACTTAAGATGCTTGTCACATAAGGAAGTCTGAAACAGTCGCAGACCCCAAGTCTGTATGCTCTCTTGACATCGGCAGTCAGGCTCGCGATCACGGCGATCACGGCAAATTCCTCCAGCCACATCTTCTCTCTCATGATCTCCAGAAGCTCATAGCCGTCAATATCCGGCATTTCCAGCTTCAGCAGCACCAGTTCCAGATTCCAGTGTTCCTTCTCAAGAATCTCGAGAGCTTCGCGACCGCTTCCAGCCAGCCTTATCTCATAAGTCTCTCCCAGAATATCGTTCAGCATTTCTCTGTTGATCTCTGAATTATCTACTACCAGAATCCTGGCACGCTGATGATATGTTCTACTCATTCTATAAATTCCTTCCCATTGGTAACTGATAGAATCACCTCATATACATTATTATCCAATTTTATACGTACAGTATAATATAATGATGGTTTGATTGCAATATCTGAAAATTCCTAAATCAACAAATTTTTCCGTTTTTGTTGCTTTCCCCACTGATTATCCAACAAATAGTAACTATTATCACAAAAAAAATACTGCCGCAGAGAAAAAGTATCCACAAAAATCAACATTTTCTCACGACAGTATTCTTGATTCTTATAAAAAACTTCCAAAAGATCCAGGTTATATTCTGAATGCTCAGCGTTTTACGTTAAAAGCTCCCATTCCCGGATATACAGCAGCACTTCCAAGTTCTTCTTCAATACGGAGAAGCTGGTTGTATTTTGCCACGCGCTCTGTACGGCTTGGTGCTCCTGTCTTGATCTGGCAGGTATTCAGTGCAACTGCAAGATCTGCGATCGTTGTATCTTCTGTCTCACCGGAACGATGAGAAGAAATTGCTGTATATCCTGCTTTATGTGCCATCTTGATCGCTTCAAGAGTTTCAGAAACAGAACCGATCTGGTTGAGTTTGATCAGAATAGAGTTTCCGCATCCAAGATCAATACCTTTCTTCAGACGCTCTGTATTGGTTACGAATAAATCGTCACCTACAAGCTGTACTTTTCCGCCAAGTTCTTTGGTCAGAAGCTGCCAGCCTTCCCAATCTTCTTCATCCAGGGCATCTTCGATAGAAATGATCGGATATTTCTCTACAAGCTGTTTCCAGTGCTGGATCAGACTTTCAGAAGTAAATTTGGTGCCTGCTTTCGGAAGGATGTACTCGCCCTTCTTCTCACCTTTCCATTCGCTGGAAGCTGCGTCCATGGCAAGCATGAAATCTTTGCCTGGCTCGTATCCTGCTTTTTCGATCGCTTTGAGGATGTACTGGATCGCTTCTTCATCACTTGCGAGGTTCGGTGCAAAACCACCTTCATCTCCTACGGAAGTAGCAAGTCCTTCTGCTTTAAGAAGTGCAGCAAGTGCATGGAAAACTTCTGCACACCAGCGCAGTGCTTCACGGAATGTAGGTGCTCCTACAGGCATGACCATAAACTCCTGCACGTCAACAGTATTTGCTGCATGAGCTCCACCGTTTAAGATATTCATCATCGGAACAGGAAGACGGTTTCCGGAAATTCCTCCAAGCAAACGATACAGCGGGATCTCCAGTGCAAGGGAAGCTGCTCTTGCTGTTGCGATAGAAACTGCAAGGATCGCATTGGCTCCAAGATTTGATTTGTCTTTTGTGCCGTCTGCCTCGATCATTGCCTTGTCTACTGCATAGATATCAGATGCATCCAGGCCAACGATCGCTTCGCTGATCTTTGTGTTGATGTTTTCTACTGCTTTCAAAACACCTTTTCCGAGATATCTTGCTTTGTCACCGTCGCGGAGTTCCAGTGCCTCAAATTCACCTGTAGATGCGCCGCTTGGTGCTGTTCCTCTTCCTACGGTACCGTCGATCAGGGTTACTTCTGCTTCTACTGTCGGATTTCCTCTGGAATCCATGATCTCACGGCCGATGACTTTTTCAATTTCCAAATAGTTCATGATCTTTTTACTCCTTGATCTGTAGATTTATGCCAGTGCTTTTCCTAATGCTTTGCAGTTTTCTACTGCTTCATCGTCTGGTTCTTCCTGACAGATCACACCGTCTGCTACAAGAACAGCTCCGTCCTCTTTGCATTTAGCTTCCCAGTTGTGCATCCAGTCTCCATCGCCCCATCCGTAGGATCCGAAAAGACCGATCTTTTTGCCGGAGAGTTTTTCTTCACAGGAGCTGAACATTGGCTCGAACTCATCTTCTTCCAGTACTTCATCTCCCATAGCCGGGCATCCGAATGCGATTGCATCAAATTCGTCTACTTTTGCTGCCTCAAAGTCTGCTGTCTCAAATACAGTAACTTCTGCGCCTGCTTCTTTTGCTCCGTCTGCTACTGCATTTGCCATGCTCTCTGTGTTTCCTGTAGAACTCCAATATACAACTGCTACTTTACTCATATTCTTTTACCTGTCCTTTCTTGATCATGCTGCGACGGTGAGCTGAAGGATGCTTCTGCCATCGGCAAATAATTTCTGATAGATTTCTGAACATTTCTTCAGTTTCCGGAAGATCACCTGGGTCTTCTGCTCATCTCCGTAAACCTTCCAGATCCCACAGCACTTGTAATTTTTTCCCTTCTGTTCAATAAATCCTGTCACATCATCCAGAGGATATCCCAGGAACAGTCCCACCTCATGAGGGAAGCATTCATACTGAAAAAAGCGGTCCTGAAGTTTGCGAAGACAGCAGTCCGTTCCCCGGCATTCGTATCCACAGGTCTGAAGGATGTTCTCGGCTCCTTCCCTGTTCAGATCAGCTTCCAGCTTGTTTTTCCGGTAGACGTAGATCAGTGCTCTCTTCTCGCCTGTTCTCAGTATTTCCACATAAACCCCTTTTCCATTCAGCTTACGGTTTTCTTCCTGTACCTCTCTTGGCAGATCCTCCATATCATCCGGCAGATAGTTAAACATATTTGCCGTTTTTATCCCTGCAAGCGTCGGAGCGCAATGCGCAACAATACCTGATTCTAACATTTGGTTACCTCCATCTCGCTCATGATGCTTCCTGCAAGGAAAAAGGATTTACTGATTCTCGCTTTTGCGCGCAGGAAATAGATTAGTTTTAACTAACTTAGCTTTTAAATTTTACGGATATGTCTCCATACCCGTAAAATATTACGCTCTTGGTTAGAACTAACTAACTGAGATGATAGTACTATATTTCACCTGTGCTGTCAAGAGTTTTTTGCATTTAACTTTTTTATTTTTTCAGCTATTTTTTAAAGGACAGATTTCATGGAATCCATACCGATCAGCAGTGTGGATGTATTGTGAAGAAGTGCAGACATTGTCGGCTGGATCACGCCTGTCACACCGAGTGCGATCAGGGTTCCGTTGATACCCATGATACGTCTGTAGTTCTTGTGGATCTTGGTCATCAGACCGTTGCTGATCTCTTTGAGTGTGACCATAACAGACAGATCATCTGCGCCGATCGTGATATCGGAGATCTCTCTTGCAAGTTCTGCACCATCACTGATCGCGATTCCGACATCTGCAGCGGAAAGTGCCGGTGAATCGTTGATCCCATCGCCGACCATCAGGACTTTGTGTCCGCTTTCTCTTGCTTCCTCGATAAATCTTGCCTTGTCTTCCGGAAGTACTTCAGAATAATATTTGTCTACACCGACTCTGGCTGCGATCGCTTTGGCTGTACGGTCGCTGTCGCCTGTCATCATGACGATCTGTGTAAATCCTGCTTCATGCAGTTTGCGGATCACTTCCGGTGCCTCCGGACGCAGCGGATCTTCGATGCAGATAACAGCTGCCAGCTCACCCTCGATGCCAAGATACAGGTGAGAGTATTCCGGCGGAAGACTTGCAAATTCTTCTTCTTTGCCCTCCGGGATCGTGCACTTCTCATCTTCGAATACGAAGTGATGGCTTCCGATGATGGCTTTTCTTCCATCTACAGTCGTGGAGATTCCGTGTGCTACGATATATTCTACTTTAGAGTGCATTTCTTCATGAGTCAGGCCGCGGTCCTTAGCCGCATCCATGACTGCTTTTGCCATAGAATGTGGGAAATGCTCTTCCATGCAGGCTGCAAGACGAAGAAGATCATCCTTGGACTCGCCGTTAAAGGAAACAACGTCTACTACCGTCGGTTTTGCCTTAGTCAATGTTCCTGTCTTATCAAATACGATGGTGTCTGCCTCAGCAACTGCCTCCAGGAATTTGCCGCCCTTGACTGTGATCTTGTGTGCATTTGCTTCGCGGATCGCTGCAAGCACGGAGATCGGCATTGCAAGTTTCAGAGCGCAGGAGAAGTCTACCATAAGGATAGACAGTGCCTTGGTCACGTTTCTGGTGAGCAGGTAGGTAAGTCCTGTTCCTGCAAGTGTGTACGGCACAAGGCTGTCTGCAAGATGTTCTGCCTTGCTCTCTACTGCTGATTTAAGTTTCTCGGTTTCTTCGATCATGGTAACGATCTTCTCAAACTTGGTGGAACCGGATGTTTCTTTGACACGGATGGTGATCTCACCTTCCTCAACAACAGTTCCTGCATATGCATAGCTTGCTTCGCGTTTTACAACCGGCATGGATTCTCCTGTAAGAGATGCCTGGTTGACCATTCCCTCTCCGGCTGTAACGATACCGTCGAATGGGATCACGGTTCCCATATGGATCTTGACTTCATCGCCAGGTTTGATCTGGTCAGAATTTACAAGGACTTCTCCGCCCTCTGTCACAAGCCATACTTTGCTTACATTGAGGGACATGCTTCTTGCCAGGTCGTCTACAGATTTCTTATGTGTCCAGTCCTCAAGGATCTCACCGAAGCCTAACAGGAACATAACGGAAGATGCTGTCGAGAAATCTCCACGGAAAATGGATACTCCGATCGCTGTTGCATCAAGTACGGATACTTCGATCTTGCGTTTTGCAAGAGTGCGGATACCCTTCCAAATATATTTCATAGAATGTAATGTGGTAAGTACAGTTCTGACCGGCATTGGAAGGAACAGCTTCTTGCCGTAATGAACCACAACATGATTTACCATTTTTTCCCAGTATTCGCTGTTCATCTCACGGCCGGAGTTCTGGAGATAGCTCTCCGGAGCCTCGGAAGCACCGTATGAAAACTTCTGTACCGCTTTCAGAATTGCCAGTTTATCTCCATTGTAGCAGATGACCGCATCCTGATTACGCTCTACTACTTTGACAGCCGTTACGCCTTCCAGGCCGCTGAGAAAATATTCGAGCTGATCTGCCTGGCGGCAGGTCATTCTCTTCTGGCAGATATGGATCCTGACTCTGCCTTTGATCTGATGCTCTATTTTGAATTTCATATAATCTTTCCTCGCATGTTTGTTAATAAAAAACACCTGCAGTGATTACCACAGGTGTTCTTTTTTGATATTTCTTACTCTTCTTCTGCAGTCTCTACAGTTTCTTCTGTGGTCTCTTCTACAGTTTCTTCCTCTGCTGCATCTTCAAAAGCTTCCTCTGCTGCGGCACGGTCTTCGTTGATCTGCTTAGCTTCTGCATAGATATCCTCTGCGTTTTCCTGAACCTTGGATACTGTCTTCATAACGCAGTCTTTAGCACGAAGAACGGCTGCTGTGCAGTTGGTATAAAGTTTCTTTGCATCCTTGCTGGAAAGTACTTTGATACCTGCTGTTCCGAATACTACTCCTGCTGCAAAAAGTCCGCTGTGTTTTGTGTTAAATTTGATCATTATACTTATACCTCCTGTTGTAAAATTATTTACTAATTAATGTAGTGTATTTTATTGTCATCGGGATGATAGGTTTCTGTTCCGTCCCTTGACATTACAACCATTATAATATGCGTCAAATAAAAGTCCAGCCTAACTTGCACTTCTGAGAAATTTTCTCATTTATGTATAAAAATATAAGGGATTTTTTGATGGATTTTTATATACTTTCCTATGAAAAGGTGCATGGAAAGCGGTTATTCGCCGCTCTCCATTGAAATACTGCGTACCCGTCTGTCGTGCAGATAGCCAAAAGATTCCATGCCTTTCTCGATCACCTGGCGCAGTTTCTCACCGTCCAGGCGGATGCTGGTGTAGTCATCCAGCTTGACACTGCAGATATGTACCGGGGATTCCTCATTGCAGATGCGGTAAGCGCGTTTCCTCTTGAGGGCACCGATCTCTTCCAGGAGATTGATCATGCGGTATATCGTAGCCATTCCGATGTTAGGATCTCTCTTTGATGCCAGAAAATAAATTTCCTTACAGCAGGTGCATTCCTCCTGCAGGATAATATCAAGTATGATTTTTCTCTGTTTTGTAATTCTGCAGCCAGCCTGGCGAAGTCTGTTCATGATCGCACTTCTCTGCATATTACTCCGCTGATACTGCTGATCACGGCAGGAATTCACTTCCGTTTCCATTTCGTCTTCAAAGATTATCTCTCTCAGTGCTTCCATTCTATCACTCCCGTCCGTTCAGTTAGTTCGATTCAACTATCAAAAGTTTACATCACCTAACCTTTTCTGTCAAGATTATTTTTTATCAGAAAGAAATTTAATCGGAAATTTTGTCTTCCCCTTGACAACTGGAACTTTTATTGCATATAATAAGAAACAGTCAAAACAAGAGCATCGTCTGTTTACCAGTATTTCTAAGGAGGCTCAGCCTTCACCAAACGTTTGGGGCTTGTACTGGTTTCGACGGGGGTTTTGAAGTTGAGGCAGCCATCCGCAGACTCCTGGACTGCGTATCAACCGGGAAACTAAATATAAACGCAGACGAACAGTACGCGTTAGCAGCCTAAGCGCTGCTCATCAGCCCTGATGCACTCACACATCAGGAATCTGGTGTCGACTATGTGAGAAACCTTGCCGGGTAAGCTTTGCCCCGGTAGATGTATCATGAAGCTACCAAAGCAGTAAGCCTGTCGGTGGGCGTACTGCCAAGGGAATGTCAAATCAGCGACTGTGATGGGAGATACCGCAAGGGATAGGCTTTCGGACAGGGGTTCGATTCCCCTCAGGTCCATTTTATGGCATCAAAAAGCTGACGCACATCTTTCGAAACCTACGGAGATGTGCGTCAGCTTTTTGTTATCTTTTGTATTACTGAATATGTAATTCTTTTTTCCTGATTCTTAAAAGATCTATATATATCTTGTAGGTGCAACTGGCTGTCATACATTTGTTTCATTTGCTTAGACCCTATAGTTTTGCGTCACCGGATTTCCCCGGCTATGCCTTTTAAATATAAAATAAATATACTCTTTTATTGCATAAACGATATTGTTTCATTAGTTATTCTGCATTTACGCTGAGTGCTTCCGGGCTTCCGAGAGCACCGATGTTTTTGAGCAGGAAGATCGCATCACCCATACCCCTGACATAAGACAGATCTGCATATCTTTCACTCTTTGATTCCAGGCAGGCGATATAATCATCGATCACCCTTCTGAACATGTAAGGAAGATTCATGCCGGCGTATCTTTCTTCCAGCTCTTTCAGATCGTCTACGTCCTGTCTGATGTATTCATCAGATTCGAGTATTTTTTCTCTCCTTTCCGTCATCATTTTTTCGATGCAATTCACAATTGCAACTTCGGTCATTTTTTCCAATTTTCTATCCTCCGTTTGTGCAATACTATAGGTTTCACCCTTATTCTATAAAGAATCCCGCCAAACGTCAACAAAATTCGTCTGACAATTTATTGAAAAATTCGACAAATCTTTTTCATTCCTGTTCAATTTCAGCCTTATTTTATGAGGGTTTGCGGCGATTTTAGGGATTTTTGTTTTTTTCAGAAAACCTGATCTTTTATTGAGAAGAAATTTCTTTACTTTTGACGGATTTTCTAATAATATTGTATGTATATGCATATCAACGATGTATAAATATACATTTCAACTTCAGAAGGGAGAGGAATTTATGACAACAGCACACATCTGTATCATGATTGCGATCATTATCTATCTTGGTGCAATGCTCTTTGTCGGCTATCTCTGTTCCAAGCAGAACAACGATACCTCAGACTTTTATCTGGGCGGTCGTAAGCTTGGTCCTCTGGTAACCGCAATGAGTGCAGAAGCCTCCGATATGAGCAGCTGGCTCCTTATGGGACTTCCTGGTCTTGCATATCTTTCCGGTATCGCAGACGCAGGCTGGACCGCGATCGGACTCGCAATCGGTACATACCTTAACTGGAAAATCGTAGCTAAGAGAATCCGTCTCTACACTCATGTAGCAGGAAACTCTATTACTTTACCGTCCTTTTTCAGCAATCGTTTCAGGGACGACCGCAGGATCCTGCAGTCGATCGGAGCTATTTTTATTGTGATCTTCTTTATTCCATATACAGCTTCCGGTTTCGCTGCCTGCGGAAAACTGTTCTCCAGTCTGTTCGGAGTAAAATATCTGACTGCCATGATCATCAGTGCACTGATCATCGTCGGATATACGACTCTTGGAGGATTCCTTGCGGCATCCACCACAGACTTTATCCAGAGCATCATCATGTCCATCGCACTGATCATTGTATTTGGCTTCGGAGTATCTGTTGCAGGCGGTCCTGACGCAGTTATCAGCCACGCAAAGTCACTGCCTGGATACCTTACCATGATGACCACTTACAACCCGGAAACAGGCACAGAAGCAGCTTATCCGCTCATCAACATCGTTTCTATGCTGGCATGGGGACTTGGATATTTCGGAATGCCTCACATCCTTCTTCGTTTCATGGCGATCGAAGATGAGAAGAAACTTTCCTTATCCAGAAGAGTGGCTACTACCTGGGTTGTGATTTCCCTCGCAGTTGCCGTTATGATCGGTGTCATCGGTCTTGGAATGACAGAAGCCGGCGAACTGGAAATGCTTCATGGAGCTAATTCAGAAACCATTATCGTCAAGATTGCAGACCTCTTGAGCACACACGGTGTACTTCCGGCACTGCTCGGCGGTACGATCCTTGCAGGAATCCTGGCATCTACGATGTCCACCGCAGATTCACAGCTTCTGGCTGCTTCTTCTGCTGTTTCTTCCGACCTTTTCGGTGCAGTCCTGAAGAATAAGAAGAAACAGGAGACCATGCTCACTGACCGTGTTACCCTGCTTTTGATTGCTGTGATCGCAGTTATCATTGCCCGCAACCCGGACAGTTCTGTATTCAACATCGTATCTTTTGCATGGGCAGGTTTCGGTGCTGTATTCGGTCCGGTCGTGCTCTTTGCACTGTTCTGGAAGCGTACCAACTGGCAGGGAGCTCTCGCAGGAATGGTTTCCGGCGGTGTTATGGTATTCGTATGGAAATATCTGGTCCGTCCAAACGTTTCCTTCCTGAACTTCTATGAACTCCTTCCGGCATTCCTGATCTCCAGTGTGATGATCATTGTAGTAAGCCTTGCTACCAAAGCTCCATCCAAAGAGATCACAGACGAGTTCGAACTGGTTCAGAAAAAAATGGCTGAATAAAAATTTCAGCAATCATTTCAAAACAACAAAAAAAGAAACCGCAGAATCCTTTTTAACTGGATTCCACGGTTTCTTTTTTTGATGTCTTGAAACTATTCAGTAGGTAATATCCCGCGAGGTGTTTTGGCATGTTTTTGCCAAAATCCCGAGACATACAAGTCAAAATGCCATCACCGAAGGTGATTTGGAATTCATTTTGACTCGTAACTGTGAGGATACTGAACAGTTACGATGTCTTTTACTTTTTATTTTACCAGAGATAGGAAAAGATCGAAGCTCCAATGACAGTGCACAGACCGCACACAACGATCGCCAGACTGCTCATCGCTCCCTCTACTTCTCCAAGCTCCATTGCTCTTGCTGTACCTACCGCATGAGATGCTGTACCGATCGCAAGTCCTCTGGAGATCGGACTCTTGATGCGGAACAGTTTGCAGATGTATTCTGCAAACATGTTTCCAAGAACACCTGTAATGATGATCACTGCAACAGAAATTGTCACATATCCGCCAAGCTCCTCAGAAATGCCCATACCGATTGCTGTCGTAATAGACTTCGGAAGCATGGTCACATATTCTTTGTGGCTCAGACCGAATACGATCGACATTACAAGTACCGTTCCAAGACTTGCGATAACGCCTGAAATAACTCCGCCAAAGATCGCCCCGATATTCTTTTTCAGCAGATCAAGCTGCAGATACAGAGGGATCGCCAGGCTTACCGTCGCAGGTGTCAGAAGGTAGCTCAGGTATTTTGCACTCATATTGTAGCTTTCATAATCCACATGAAAAACTACCAGAAACGCGATCACGATCGCAATAGAGATCAGAAGCGGATTTAATAACGCCAGCTTCCATTTACGCTGTGCTGCAAGCCCGATCTCATATGCCAGAAGGCTGATCACGATCCCTACCGTTGCCGAACTCATGATTAAATTGTCCATCTTACTTCTTTCCCTCTTTTCTGGATATTAAAAAATCTGTAACCTTTCCTGTAACGATCATGACTACAAACGTCGATACGACTGTGATTACCAGGAGCGGCACCAGAAAAGACTGCAGCTGGCTCCAGGATGTGATCAGACCAACGCCTGCCGGAATGAACATAAGCGGCATGATCTCGATCAGAAATTCACCGGTCTCCTTTACGTGCTCTACTTTGATCACCTTTGTCAAAAGAAGCACAAACATCAGAATCAGTCCATAGATACTGCCCGGTATCGGAAGCGGGATAAAATACTTCATGATCTCCCCCGCACAGGTCACAGCAAGGATGATTCCAAACTGTCTCAGATATTTCACTTTTTTCGCCTCCTAAAAAATTCACTGCTGTCTATTATAGCACATCCTTTTTTGTCATAACAAGTCAAAAAAAGTACAAAAAACTGCCGTTATATCGGCAGTTTTTTATGTAACAGTTTGAAAAATGTCAATTTTTGGTCTGTATAAAAGCTACATCAGTGATCTTTCAAAAAGAATGCTGTTTTGGCATTCCCCACAATCAAACCTCAGGGATTCTTGCTTCCTCCACTACTGCACAAACTTTATATCCAAAGATATAAATGATTCCAATAATATAACCCATCCCGGTACTGTAGCAGCTCTGGAATGGGTTATTCTTTCATCTCTTGTAATTTATTTCTTTATGAGGATATCTGACAGTTTGCGTTTTGGTACGTAGTGTACATCGTTTTCGGCGCGATAGTAGGCGATACTTTCACCTTCCTCAATCTCTTTGATCACGATCTCTTCTGCCGGTTTGCCAAACGCTACGATCAGTACCGGGGCAAGATTTTCTGCCAGACTCAGTTCTTTTTTGACGGAATCTGCATTGTAATTTCCGATCATACAACCGCCGAGCCCTTTCTCAGCTGCTGCGAGAAGCATGGTCTGTGCAACGATTCCAACATCCTTCTGGTATCTCGGGATAGAAGCTCCGAGATTCAGATCCTGACAGATGATGATAAATCCGGTCGGGCATTTTCCCGGATGTGGAAGCTGCATCTCAGGGAGTGCTCTCGCCCAGTTTGTCAGTTTCTGGATACGGTCAACCTCCTCCTTCTCCCACGCCAGATAATACCGAAACGGCTGCGCATTCACACTGGATGGTGCAAAACGTGCACAGTCCACGAAATCCTCCAGTTCTTCTCTTCTGAAACGATAGGATTCGTCATAACCTCTGTAGCTTCTGCTTGCTTTTACAATATCTTTGAACATTTGTGTATCTCCCTTGATTTTCTTCTGTAAAAAACAGATTTATTCTCCCATATCCTGCGCACACTTCTTGAGTTTCTCGCGGATCGGCAGATGGTACGGGCATCTTGGCTCGCATTTGCCGCAGCCGATGCAGGCAGAAGCTTTTACTTTCAGTGTGCTGTAACGGTCTTTTGCCCAGTCTGCGAGGTCGTATCTCTGAAGGTAGCCTGCGAACAGGAACACGCTTGGAATGTTGATTCCAACGGTACATGGCGCGCAGTAGTTGCATCTGCGGCAGAAATCGGTACCGAGCTGTTCGCGGACTTTGTCCATTGCTTTTAATTCTTCGTCGGCGAGTGGTTCTGTGTTGGAACATGCGGCAAGGTTCTGCTCCAGTTCACGGACTTCTGCCATTCCCGGGATCACGACGGTCACATCAGGATTGGAACAGACATAGCGAAGTGCCAGGGTCGCATCCTCGATCGCACCGCCTGCCAATGGTTTCATATCGATAAAGCCGATGTTTTTCTCTGCGCATTTATGGATGAGTTCTGCACCCTGCTGTTCTACGATATTGTATGGGAACATGATCGTTTCCACCCAGTCAAGTCCCAGTGCACGCTCAAAAACAGCTGTAGAATGTGCAGTCAGTCCGATATGTCCGATCTTGCCCGCTGCCTTCGCTTCCATCAGAGCTTCCAATGCACCGCCCTCGCCGATCACCTGATCAAGCTGTTCCATGCTTGGGTTGTGTACCTGATAAAGGTCGATATAGTCTGTGCGGAAATTTCCAAGACTTGTCTCAATATCCGCTGCCATTGCTTCTTTTGTTCTGGACATGGATTTGGTCGCAAGCACAAATTTATCACGGATTCCCTCCAGACCATATCCGATGTACTGCTCACTGACGGTATATCCTCTTGCAGAATCAATATAGTTGACTCCCATCTCCATCATCTCGTGAAGCAGTTTTCTGGTGCCTTCCTCGTCAATCTTCTGGATCGGAATTCCTCCAAATCCCATACGCGAGATCTTAAGTCCTGTTTTTCCAAGTATTCTGTATTCCATAATACACCCTCTTCCTTTTTTATAAAAAAATACCACCGAATCTCTCCGGTGGTATCCTATCATTTCCTATTAATTATACACGAGACAGATATTCACCTGTTCTTGTATCGATTTTCAGTTTGTCGCCCTGGTTTACAAACAGAGGAACCATTACCTGTGCGCCAGTCTCAACAGTTGCCGGTTTGGTAGCACCCTGTGCTGTGTTTCCAGCGAATCCTGGCTCAGTCTCGATAACCTCAAGCTCTACGAACAGAGGCGGCTCGATTGCATATACGTTTCCGTTCCAGGAGCAAACTTTAACAACTTCGTTCTCCTTAACGAATTTGAGAGAATCTCCAACCTGCTCTTTGGTAAGTGCAACCTGGTCATAAGTCTCAACATTCATGAAGTTGTAAAGATCTCCATCGTTGTACAGATAGCTCATGTCTACACGGTCGATACGTGCCTGCGGGAACTTCTCTGTTGGACGGAAAGATTTCTCCAGTACAGCTCCTGTAATGATATTTTTATATTTTGTTCTTACGAATGCAGCGCCCTTTCCAGGTTTTACATGCTGGAACTCAACGATCTGACATACATTTCCTTCAATTTCAATTGTGACACCGTTTCTGAAATCACCTGCTGAAATCATTTTAATTTCCTCCTTCTTATGTTGTCGCTATCAATTATTTTATAATACACATGAAGATTTTTCAACTACTTTTTTTATTGTGCAGCTAATTTCTCTTCAATTTCTTTGATCAGCTCTTCAAATGGCTTCTCTCCGGTAACAACCGTAACGTCTGCAAACTTCTGATAAACCGGATCTCTCTGTTTCAGAAGCTTCTTGATCTTCTCATCGCGGTCATCACCGTCAAGCATCGGATCCTTGCTGGAACCTTCCAGACGTTTCTTGAGAGTTGCCAGTGAACCCTTCAGATAAACGACTGTGCCGAGCTCCTTGAGATATTTCTCATTCTGCTCCTGAAGCGGAAGTCCTGCTCCCAGAGAAATGACTCTGCGTTCATTGTCCTGAATAAACTGTTTGAGTGCAACTGTCTCCAGTGCACGGTAATACGGTTCACCAAACCGCTGAAAGATCTCTCTGGCAGACATGTTCATCTTTCTTGTGATCAGTCTCTCCAGATCGACAAATGATAACCCCAGATCCTTGGACAGCTGTTTTCCTACTCTTGTTTTACCTGAACCCATAAACCCGATGATCACCACATGGTTCATGAAATCCCCTCCTCTTTCTCATAAAAGTATAGTACTATTTTTTCCAGATAGCGCTTGAGCACGATCTGGATTTCTTCTTTCGGATCGATCGGCTTGACCAGAATATTGCGGATGCCGGCTCTCTTGGCTCCGTATACATCGGTAAAAAGCTGATCTCCTATAAAAATGGTATTCTCAGTATTCGTACCCAGAATCTCCATTGCCCTGTTATAATTTCTCACAGAAGGCTTGTGTGCGTTCTCAATATAATTCACCTGGACCGCATCATTAAAAGAAGCCACTCTCTTCTTCTGATTGTTGGATAAAAGGCAGCAGCCAAATCCCAGCTTCTTAAGACGCCGAAACAGTGCGATCGCACGTGTATCTGCCGGTGCCCCATGCGGCACAAGTGTATTATCAATATCAAAGATCAAACCTCTGTATCCTTCCTGATACAGTTTTTCAAAATCGATCACATATGTGGAATCCACATATTCATCCGGAAAAAAACATCGAAACATTTTCTTCTCCTGTCTATCTTTCTTTAAGCGGTACATACTCCGCTGCCGGAAGCACGTTCTTGTATGCAGGACGGATGATCTTGTCTGTATTGATCAGCTCTTCCATACGATGCGCGCTCCATCCTACGATACGGGCAACCGCAAACATTGGTGTGTACAGCTCAAGCGGCAGATCCAGCATGCTGTATACAAAGCCGCTGTAAAAGTCCACGTTCGCGCTGACACCCTTGTAGATGCGTCGTTCCTCTGCGATAACTTCAGGAGCCATCCACTCAACCATGGAGTACAGTCTGTAATCCTTCATGCGTCCCTTTTCTTTCGCGAGGCTTTCTACAAAACCTCGAAGGACTTCTGCTCTCGGATCGGAAACAGAATAGATCGCATGACCCATACCATAGATCAGACCTCTCTTATCAAAGGCTTCTTTATGAAGGAGACGCTTGAGATATGCTCTCACCGCATCCTCATCTTCCCAGTTCTTGACTTCCTTCTTCATATCCTGGAACATCTGGACAACCTTGATGTTGGCACCGCCGTGCTTTGGTCCTTTGAGAGAACCAAGTGATGCCGCGATCGCGGAATAGGTATCTGTTCCGGATGAAGACACAACATGTGTGGTAAATGTAGAGTTGTTACCACCGCCATGCTCCATGTGAAGGATCAGGGCAAGATCCAGGATCTTCGCTTCCAGATCTGTGTATTGCTTATCCGGGCGCAGCATACGGAGGATATTTTCCGCTGTGGAAAGTTCCTTCTTCGGATTGTGGATATAAAGACTCTTGCCTCTCACATAATGATTATACGCCTGATAACCATAAACTGACAACAGTGGAAAAATACTGATCAGATTCAGGCACTGTCTCAGAACATTCGGTAAGGAAATATCATCCGGATTATTGTCATAAGAATACAAAGTAAGGACACTTCTTGACAGAGCATTCATGATATCACGTCCCGGTGCCTTCATGATGACATCCCTGACAAAATTTCGCGGAAGTGACCGCTGATTTGCCAGAAGTTCCTTAAAATCCTCAAGCTGCTTCTCATTCGGCAGAGTACCGAACAGAAGAAGATATGTAGTCTCTTCGAAACCAAAACGGTTATCCTTGACAAAACCGTTCGTGAGATCTTTGATATTGTAACCTCTGTAATAAAGGCTTCCTGCACATGGAACCTCCTTACCGTCTACAACCTTGACCGCCTGTACATTGGACACCTGGGTCAGTCCGGCGAGAACACCCTTACCATTGATATCACGCAGACCACGCTTGACATCATACTTACCATATAAAGAAAGATCCATCGTAGTGTGGTCCTTACATGCCTCTGTAAGCTGTTCGATCTCCGGTGTTACCTTCATATTAAATCCTGCCATTGTAAGTCTCCTTTCAAGTCCTTTGCTTTTTCTCGATCAAACTCCCTCCCCGTTGTTACCGTAGTTTTACGTTACTGTTCGCAGTAATCGTTTACAACACAGTAGATACAGTATACCATCAAAACTCATTTTGGTCTATCCCAAAAATGCACACTGCCTTTGCCAGGCTTTCCTTTATCTGCCCTGACGGTAGGTGCTCAAAAATTCTTTAAGTTTCTGTGAAGCAGTCTCAAGCTGCCTTGTATTCGGCAGATAAACCACACGGAAATGATCCGGTGCACCCCAGTTGAAGCCTTTGCCCGGTACAAGAAGCACCTGCTTCTCATGCAGGAAATCCAGTGCAAACTGCTCGTCATCCGTGATATTAAATTTCTCCACATCCAGTTTCGGGAAAATATAAAATGCCGCATGCGGCTTCACAACGCTGATTCCCGGGATATCCTTTAAGGCATTGTAAATGCACTCTCTCTGCTCATAAACTCTTCCGCCCGGTTTCACATACTCTGCAACGCTCTGGTAACCGCCAAGGGCAGTCTGTACTATCGCCTGCGCCGGCACATTGGAACAGAGACGCATGGAAGAAAGCATCTTGATTCCTTCTATATAACCCTTCGCACGCTCCTTGGCTCCGCTTAAGATCATCCAGCCGATACGGAATCCTGCGATCATATGGGATTTGGAAAGTCCGGAAAATGTCACGCAGAATACATCCGGTGCAAGAGATGCGATCGAAGTATGCTGATATCCGTCCATGACAAGACGGTCATAGATCTCATCAGAAAAAATGATCAGTTCCTTCTCTCTGGCGATCTGCGCGATCTGCTCCAGGATCTCCTTCGGATAGACAGCACCTGTCGGGTTATTCGGGTTGATGATAACGATCGCTTTGGTCCTGTCCGTGATCTTGCTTCTGATATCCTCGATATCTGGATACCAGTCAGACTGCTCGTCACAGATATAATGTACGACCTTGCCTCCTGCCAGTGTCGCAGTCGCCGTCCACAGCGGATAATCCGGTGCCGGGATCAAAATCTCATCTCCATTATCCAGAAGTGCCTGCATACACAGGCTGATAAGTTCACTGACACCATTTCCTGTATAGATATCATTCATGGTCACATTCGGGATCCCGCGAAGCTGTGCATACTGCATGATCGCCTTGCGGGCAGAAAAAATACCCTTGGAATCAGAATAGCCCTGTGAAGTGCGGATATTACTCAGCATGTCCAGGATCACTTCCTGAGGAGCTGAGAAACCAAAAGGATATGGATTTCCGATATTAAGCTTCAGGATCTCCTTACCCTCTTCCTCCATCTTCGCCGCCTCGTCAACCACCGGTCCTCTTACATCATACAGTACATTATCTAGCTTGGCAGATTTGTCAAATGTTCTCATTTTTATCAACTCCTCTCTGAGATTTTACATAGTTTTTACTATAATCTCATATTCAGGTCATTTTATCAAGATGAAAAAATTTCGGATATTATTGTCATATTCATACAAATTTAGTAAGATATAAAAAAAATTAATATTCCCCTTTTCAACTTTACCACTTTCGTGTATAATAGTGTCTGGGCATTTGTAAGCCCCACAAAGACGTTATTATTTTATACGCAAACAAACGAGGAGGAAAATCGTCATGTCTTACACAGAAGAAGTTTATGAAAGAGTCGTTGCACAGAATCCTGGTGAACCGGAATTTCATCAGGCAGTAAAAGAAGTTCTGGATTCCCTTAAGGTTGTTATCGACCGTAACGAGGAGAAATACCGCAGCCTTTCCATCCTGGAGCGTCTGGTAGAGCCAGAAAGAATCATCTCTTTCCGTGTTCCGTGGATCGATGACAACGGGAACGTACAGATCAACAAAGGATACCGTGTACAGTTCAACAGTGCAATCGGACCTTACAAGGGAGGTCTTCGTTTCCATCCTACAGTAAACCAGAGCATTCTTAAATTCCTTGGTTTCGAGCAGGTATTCAAGAACTCTCTGACAGGTCTTCCGATCGGTGGTGGTAAAGGTGGTTCCAACTTCGATCCTAAAGGCAAATCCGACAGAGAAGTTATGGCATTCTGCCAGAGCTTTATGACAGAGCTTTCCAAATATATCGGTGCTGACACAGACGTACCGGCTGGTGATATCGGTGTTGGCGGACGTGAGATCGGATTCCTGTTCGGACAGTACAAACGTATCCGTGGCCTCTATGAAGGCGTTCTGACAGGTAAAGGACTTACCTACGGCGGATCCCTCATCCGTACAGAAGCAACAGGATACGGTGTTGTATATATCCTCAACGAGCTGATGCAGGCTCACAACGATTCTCTCGAAGGAAAGACAGTCGTTGTTACAGGTTCCGGAAACGTTGCAATCTATGCAATCCAGAAAGCTACTCAGCTTGGTGCCAAAGTTGTTGCTCTGTGTGACTCTAACGGATATGTATATGATCCAAACGGAATCAATCTCGACGTTGTCAAAGACATCAAAGAAGTAAAACGTGGACGTATCAAAGAATATGCTGACCGTGTAGAAGGTGCTACCTACACAGAAGGTACTGGAATCTGGAACATCAAATGTGATGTTTACCTTCCATGCGCAACTCAGAACGAACTTGATGTTGACGGCGTTAAGACTCTGATAGCAAACGGCTGCAAATATATCGTAGAAGGTGCTAACATGCCTACTACAAGAGAAGCTACAGAATACGCTATGGCAAACGGCGTTCTCTTCCTTCCTGGAAAAGCATCCAACGCCGGTGGTGTTGCTACTTCCGCACTGGAAATGAGCCAGAACTCCCAGAGACTTTCCTGGACAGCAGAAGAAGTTGATGCCAAACTTCATCAGATCATGAAAGACATCTACGCTAAGATCGATGACGCTGCAAAACGTTATGACATGCCAGATAACTTCGTTGCAGGTGCTAACATCGCCGGCTTCGAAAAAGTTGTAGACGCAATGATCGCTCAGGGCCTTGTTTAATTAATTTCCTCCTCTGCGAATCATTGATATTCAAAAAGCTCCGGTTTTCATGCCGGAGCTTTTTGTTATGGACGAAGATAATTTCTCATATTTCGAAGGGCAGTTTTTTCCAGACGGCTGACCTGCGCCTGGGAGATCCCGATCTCTTCTGCCACTTCCATCTGCGTTTTTCCCTCATAAAACCGCATATCAATGATGTGTCTCTCCCTCTCCCCGAGGCGGTTCATCGCCTCTCTGAGCGAAAGATTTTCCAGCCAGTGATCTTCTTTGTTTTTCTTGTCACTGATCTGATCCATCACATACAGGGTGTCTCCCCCTTCAGAATATACCGGTTCAAAGAGACTGACCGGGTTCTGGATCGCATCGAGGGCGTACACGATCATCTCTTTTTCAATCCCAATCTCTTCTGCGATCTCCGCGATCGTCGGTTCCCGCAGGTTCTTTTTCATGTAACTTTCTTTGGCATAGATTGCCTTGTACGCAATGTCACGAAGCGAACGGCTGACACGGATACTGCTGTTGTCCCGCAGATACCTCCGGATCTCCCCTATGATCATTGGCACTGCATAAGTAGAAAACTTGACCATCAAAGTCGTGTCAAAATTATCAATGGCCTTCATAAGTCCGATACAGCCGATCTGAAAAAGATCATCCGCATTTTCACTGCTGTTCTGAAATCGTTTGATCACACTTAAGACAAGCCGCAGATTTCCCTTGATGTAACGCTCTCTCGCTTCCTTATCACCGGCTTTTATCTTTTCAAAAAGTTCCTCCTTCTCCTCCGGAGCCAGAACTGGAAGACTGGCTGTGTTCACTCCGCAGATCTCAACTTTGTTTAGTGCCATCGAAATATCCTCCTTATTTCAGTTGGTACTAAAGATGATTCTCAGGGAGGATATGAAATATTCTTTTTTGCGAAAAATATAAAAAATATAAGTCCTTGACAGTTTTGCAAAAGGTACTATCTGTGAGGACATTTTTCTTCCGGGAGTTCCACCAGGATGATATCTCCTCCGATCTGACGGACGCTGCTCCATGGGATGATAAATTCACTTTCCCGTCCCCAGAAACAGCAGAATCTGCCAGGTCCGGGAACGATCAGTGCTGTGATCTTTCCGCTTCTTTCATCAAATTCCAGATCGATCGGACAGCCAAGACTTCTGCAGGTGCGGATATTTATGATCTCTTTTTGTCTTAATTCGCAAAGACGCATACAGACACCATTTTTTTCAAAAATATATGCATAAAATGCCGGAAATATACACTGTAATTTATTGACATTACCCAAAAAAATACAGTATAATTAGCCCATAAAAGGGAAAAGAGGGATAATACCGTGAGATGCCCATTTTGTAATCAGGATAATACCAAGGTTGTTGATTCCAGACCTGTCGAAGATACCAATGCGATCCGCAGGAGAAGGATGTGTGAATCCTGCGGCAAGAGATTTACCACTTATGAGAAGGTTGAGACTATTCCATTAAGTGTCATCAAGAAGGATCAGACAAGAGAAGCTTATCACCGTTCTAAGATCCAGGACGGTGTTCTTCGTGCGTGCTACAAACGCCCGATCCCGATCGAGAAGATTGAGTCTATGATTGACTCCATCGAGGGGTCTATTTTTGAGAGCGCGGATAAGGAGATTTCCAGTACTCGCATCGGCGAGATCGTTATGGAGCATTTGAAGGATCTCGATGCTGTTGCATATGTGCGGTTTGCGTCGGTGTATCGTGAGTTTAAGGATGTTAGTACTTTTATGGATGAACTAAAAAAGTTTATGGAGCCGTAGGGTACTGCCCTGGGACCCGTCGATTTGTATCGACACTTTTTTGTTAAGGCGGTTACCTTGTAGACTTTTTCAGTGCCCTCCTGAATGTTTGACGGGAATTTTGTCTTGTGGGGGAGCCTTAGAAAATGCAGACGCAGGCACCCTGAGACACAGTGCAAATTTCGAATCCATTTATACGAAAGTTTCCCGACTTGTTGCACCAGGAGAATTTTTCAAAGGGCATCCCACACGACAAAATTTCCGTCAAACACCCAGCCGAGGGGTGGCGAGGGGATGGGCGACGTCCCTTCGCGGTTTGCTCTGCTCCCAAGCATCCAAATCCCCAGGATTAAAGAAAATAATAAAAAGCCCTTATTTCAGGGCTTTTTCCAACTCTTTAATCACAATCTTCAACGCCTTGATCCGCGCATACTTCTTATCCACCGACTCAAGAATATGCCACGGCGCATAAGCCGTACTAGTCTTCTTGAGCATCTCATTGACCGCCTCCTCATACTGATCCCATTTCTCACGGTTTCTCCAGTCCTCATCCGTGATCTTCCATTGTTTCTCAGGATTGTTCTGACGGTCATTAAACCGCGCAAGCTGTGTATCCTTGTCGATCTGAACCCAGAATTTGATGATCACAGCTCCCCAGTCGGACAGTTCTTTCTCAAATTCGTTCATTTCATTGTACGCACGTTTCCAGTCGTTTTCGCTGCAGAATCCTTCCAGACGTTCCACCATGACACGGCCATACCAGGTGCGGTCAAAAATTGCGATATGACCGTCCTTTGGAAGTCTCGTCCAGAAACGCCACAGATAATGGCGGGCTTTTTCGTGTGGTTCCGGGCTGGCGATCGGATGCACCTCGTATCCGCGTGGATCAAGTGCACCTGTGATTCTCTTGATATTTCCACCCTTGCCGGCAGCATCCCATCCTTCGTATGTGATGATCACCGGGATCCGTTTGCGGTAGAGACGGTTATGGAGTTCACTTAATTTACTCTGGAGTTTCTTAAGTTCCTTCTCATATTCCTCATCGTCGATCGTCTTGCCGGCAAGCTCAACATCTGCCAGTTTCGGCATCTTTACCAAAGGGAAGATATTCTGAAGGATCGGAACGGAATGGCTCTGGTTCTGGAGGGCAACCTCAATGCTGCTCACCAGTGTATCCATCACCTGTAATTCTGCCCATTTCTTGTCCCTGGCGTCTATGATATACCATGGAGAGGTTGATGCATTCGTATCCTTGAGATAGCGGTCATAGACTTTCTCGCATTTGCGGTAATGTTCCTGCTGCCATTTGTCGAATTCTGACACTCTCCAGCGTGTATCCTGACTGGAACAGAGTTTATCCATGCGGAATTTCTGCTCTTCTTTGTCGATCTGCATAAAGAACTTGAGCACCAGATAACCATTATCCGTAAGCTGACGCTCAAACCGGCGGATGCTCTCGATCCGCTTCTCATAATCCTCTCCGGTCAGTTCCTTACGGAGCACTTCCTGCGTCGTCTGCTCCATCCATCCGGAATCCAGAAAAGTAAATTTGCCCTGCTCCGGGATCTGGCACATGTAGCGGTAAAGAAATGGTCTGCGCAGTTCCTCCTCAGACGGAGCTGACATCGTCGCCACCTTAAAAAATCTCGGGTCGATATTCTTGATCACCTTGCCGATCATACTGCCCTTGCCGGCGGCACTCCATCCCTCAAAAAGCACCAGCACCGGAAGTTTGTGCTCCTTGATCTTCATCTGAAGATCATAAAGTTTCTTTCTTGCCTCATCGAGCTGCTGTTTCAGTTCCTCTTTCTCGGGAGCTTCTCCCGGTATCCATGTTTTCAGCAAAAAACGCACCCCATTTCTTTTATTATATATTGATCAGAGAATAGCCAAGCTTCACCTCTCTGACCGCTGTTTCACCCTGTCCCATCATTTCGATCAGCATCTCCACTGCCATCTCACCGCTCTTCTCATAAGAAAAATGCACGGTAGGGATCGGCGGTGTGATCACTCTCGCGATCTCAGAATCTCCATGTCCCGCAACCAGAATATCCTCCGGGACTTTCTTTCCATGCTCTCTCAGATAACGGACGGCTCCGGCAGCCATGGTATCTGTCGCACAGATGACTGCATCAAGCTCCGGATACTTCGCAAGCAGTTCTCCCGCCTTCTCATAACCGGAATCAGAAGTAAATGCAGAAATCACCGTCTGCTGTGCCGCCTTCTCTATGCCGGCTTTTTTTACAGCATCTTCATAACCGCCAAAACGTTCTGCGCCAACTGCCTTGTCCTGCATGATCGCGCCGATATATCCCGGATTTTTCCTTCCCATATCGAGAACGGCTTCTGTGAGATCTCTGGTAGCGTGATAATCATCATGATACACACAGCAATGGCCGGAATACTGCTGTCCTACCAGGATCACCGGTACAGACAGGTTCTTAAGGATCTTCTTATGCTCGGCGGTCACTACTGTCGCAGCGAGGATCACGCCGTCCACCTGCTTGTCGTTAAAAGCAGAAAGATATTCCAGTTCTTTCTTCGGATCGTTCTGTGTCACCGCGAGGAGCATCTGATAACCGCTCTCATTCAGTACAGAGAGAACTCCTTCTACGATCTTGCCTATGGATGCGGATGCGATCTTTGGTACGATCACACCGATCATTTTTGTTTTTTTGGTACGGAGTGTCTGTGCCTGGATGGAAGGGCGATAGCCTGTCTGCTCTACAACTTTGCGGATCGCCTCTTTCTTCTCTTCTGAAATATATCCGTTGTTAAAGTAACGAGAAACTGCCGCACTGGACACACCTGCTAATTTTGCTATTTCACTTATATTCATGCTTTTTCCCCTTTGCTGTAGTATAACACAATTTTGCTTTTGTTACCACGTTTCATAAAAAAAAGGCACTGTCAAATACGGATCTAATCCAGGAATCTGACAGTGCCTTCTCTTACTTATTATTTAATTTTATACGGTAAAGACTTCTTCCAGTCTCTGGGTCTTTCCTGTTTTTACTACTTTAAATTCCGGATAATCATCACTGTTTGTCAGAAGCACTGCCGCTACCGGGCTGTATCCGGCTGCTTTGATCTTTGCGATGTCAAAAGTCATCAGCTTCTGGCCTGCTTTGACTTTCTGTCCTTCTTCTACCAGAAGCTCAAATCCGTCACCTTTCATGTTTACGGTATCAACACCTACATGGATCAGGACTTCCATATCTGCCGGTCCTGTGATACCGATTGCATGTTTTGTATCTGTTACAGAAGAGATCTCGCCGTCAAACGGAGCCACGACAACGCCTTCTTCCGGGTCGATTCCGACACCGTTACCGAGAACGCCTGCTGCAAACGTATCATCCGGGATCTCATTTCTCGGAACAATAGTTCCCTGGATCGGTGCATACAGTTTCTTTGCTGTACCGTCTACCGTTACTTCTTCTGCTGTCTCTTCTGTTGCTGTCGGCTCTGCTGTCGGAGCGTCATCTGTTTTTGCTGCTGTCACTTTGGCATCTTCCGGGTCTTCTTTCCAGGTGAACCAGGTCAGTGCGAATGCTACTGCGAAGGAAACTGCCAGCATGATCGCATACTGCGCGGAATAATCCAGTGTGGTAAGGAATCCCGGGATTCCTGTAACTCCGTAAGAAGTTGCTCCAATGTGGAAAATGGATCCAAGCAGGGCTCCAACGGCACCACCTGCCATACCACATACAAGAGGTTTCATGAAACGAAGGTTTACACCGAAGATCGCCGGTTCTGTAATTCCAAGTGCTGCGGATAATGCAGACGGGATGGAGATTGATTTTGTCTTGTAGTTTCTTGCTTTGAGGCCGACTGCGAGGCAGGCAGCTCCCTGTGCGAAGTTTGCTGCGGATGCGATCGGCATCCAGATATTTACGCCGTCAGAAGCAAGCATACCTGCTTCGATCACGTTGTACATGTGGTGGATACCGCAGACTACAGTAAGCGGATAGATCGCGCCCATGATCATTGCACCGATTCCGTGTCCTACTGTGATGATCCATGATGCAAACTCAAGTACATAAGTTTCTGCTGTGGAGAATACCGGTCCGATCAGTCCGATGGTAAGGAAACCTGTGATCAGTACGGTACAAAGTGGCGTTACAAAAAGGTCAATCATCTCCGGAACATGTTTATGCAGCCAGTTCTCCAGCTTGCACATGATCCATACTGCGATGATAACAGGAATTACATGACCCTGATATCCAACCTGTCTGATGGAAAATCCAAACAGATGCCATACCGGGATATCAGCTGCATCCATAGATGCTACAGACCATGCGTTGATAAGGTTCGGGTGGATCATGATCATACCGATGACTGCACCCAGGAAAATATTTCCGCCGAATACTCTTGCCGCAGATACTGCGATCAGGATCGGCAGGAAGGTAAATGCTGTGTTTGAAAACAGGTCGAGGATCCCGTACCAGTCGCTTCCTGCAAATGCAGGCATTGCCTTACCAAGTGCCTCTACCAGTCCCATCATAAGACCAGATGCTACGATCGCCGGAAGGATCGGCACGAAAACATCTCCCAGTGCCTTGATCATTCGTTTGAATACCGGCTGTTTCGCTACCGCTGCTGCCTTCACTTCTTCTTTGGTCGCTGCGGTCATTCCGCTGACCTTGAGGAATTCATCGTATACCTTATTTACTGTGCCGGTTCCGATGATGAGCTGAAGCTGTCCGTTGTTACTGAAAACACCTTTCACACCATCGATGTTCTCAAGTTTCTTCATATCGATCTTGCTGTTGTCTACCGTTACCAGACGCAGTCTCGTTGCACAATGTGCCGCACTTACAAGATTGGATCTGCCGCCAACGGCATCAAAGATTTCTTTTGCACACTTTGCATAATCCATTGCCATTTTCTCTCCCTCTTTCCTTTGTTTTTGCTTTGCGCTCTTGTGTGAAATCGTTTACATTTCGTATTTTTAATATAACCCTTTTTGTTTCATTTGTAAACTGGCATTTCAGCCAAACATCAAAGGTCATTTTTGTGCATATTTCTGTAATCGTTTTCACCTCCTGTATGCAGTCTTTGAAGGACCGCATAAAAGCACTACATTAAATGATATTTTTCAAATGCTTTTTTTATTCCATCTTCTGTCACGGACGGGCAGATCACGTCAGCAATTTTCTTCATCTCCTCACTGCCGTTTTCCATGCAGACACTTAATCCTGCGACTTCCAGCATTTCCTTGTCATTCATACTGTCGCCGAAGCCGACCGAATCTTCCAGGGAAATTCCCAGATGCTCACATACTTTCAGCACACCGGTTCCTTTGTCAAATCTGCGGCTTATGATCTCGCCGTTTACAAACCCGCCTCTCGGCTCCTGGATACAGAAGGAAAAATCATCCTTCAGTTCTTCCCGGCAGATCTCAAGGCTTTCCATAGACGGGCTCATAACGACCATCTTGTATACCGCCTGCCCCTTATAGGCTTCCATTGGTAAGATATTCAGATCCTTCTCGATCTGTTCCTGCCAGCGGAGCATTTCACTGTTTCCACCTTCATTTGCGTGTTCTCTGAGGAAGTTCTTGAAGCCGTCATCTGTAAAAGCTCCCTCCACACACTCGATCGTCCGAAAGATCCCGTTTTCTTTCAGGAGCTGACTCATGCGGTCACGTTCTTCGTCTGTCATCGGGCTGTCATAGATCACTTCATCTCTGCACACCACATATCCGCCGGAGCTTGCCACAACTCCGTCAAATCCATATTTCAGAAGCGGTGACAGCATTGCATAATTGCGTCCTGTGCAGAGAAAAACATAATTTCCTGCTTCCTGTGCTCTCCTGATCGCTTCCAGGGCAGAAGCCGGAGGCACATTGGTTCCCGGCTCTGTCAGTGTTCCATCAATATCCAGAAAAATAGCTTTTGGTTTCATAGATCTTTCATTTCTCCCTTTTATATTAATATGTAATCATTTTCATTAATTTCATTATATTTCTTGTCGATATATTTGTAAACTGGCGTTTTATATAATATTTTCAATATCTTTTTGTGCGTAATATATGAAATCGTTTTCGTTTCTGTTTCATAAAAACAAAAAAAGAAATGGCATTGGCCCTGCGTGAACAGAACGTCTGCCATTTCTCTTTGTCGTAGGATGATCTTTTATTTTTTTTATGAAAGTTCCAGCTTTCCTGTGTAAAGCTGATAATAAGTACCTTTCTGCTTGATCAGGTCCTTATGGTCACCTCTCTCGATGATCTTTCCGTGTTCCAGAACAATGATCGCATCGCTGTTTCGAATTGTAGAAAGTCTGTGGGCGATAACAAATACGGTACGGCCTTTCATCAGGTTGTCCATACCCTGCTGAACAATGTTCTCTGTACGGGTATCGATGCTTGAAGTTGCCTCATCAAGAATGAGTACCGGCGGGTCTGCAACGGCTGCCCTGGCAATGGAGAGAAGCTGTCTCTGCCCCTGGGATAATTCCTCGCCGTCACCACTTAACATGGTATCATATCCCTTCGGAAGCATCTGGATAAACTGATCTGCATGGGCAAGTTTGGCTGCTGCATAGATTTCCTCATCTGTCGCATCCAGCTTACCGTAACGGATGTTGTCACGAATCGTTCCGGTAAACAGGTGTGTATCCTGAAGAACGATACCGAGGGAATGTCTCAGGTCGTCTTTTTTGATCTTTGTGATATTGATTCCATCATAACGGATCTTTCCATCCTGGATATCGTAGAAACGGTTGATCAGGTTGGTGATCGTTGTTTTTCCTGCTCCGGTAGAACCTACGAATGCAAGTTTCTGACCCGGTTTTGCATAGAGGCTGATGTCGTGGAGGATGGTTTTGTCCTCATTGTAGCCAAAAGTTACATCTTCGAACCTTACATCACCTTTGAGCTCTGTGTAAGATACAGAACCGTCTGCGGAATGCGGATGTTTCCATGCCCACATGCCCGTTCTCTCCTTGCACTCTGTGATGTTTCCGTTGGCATCTTTTTTCGCATTGACGAGAGTTACATAACCTTCGTCATCCTCCGGCTTCTCATCGATCAGGTTAAAGATACGCTCTGCACCGGCAAGTGCCATGACGATGGAGTTAAACTGCTGTGCCACCTGCATGAACGGCTGTGTAAAGCTCTTGGTAAACTGCAGGTAGGAAGCCATGACACCAAGTGTGATCCCCCCAACTCCTGCAACGGAAAGGATCCCGCCGAGAACTGCTGTCAGGACAAACTGCAGGTTTCCGATGTTTCCGATGACCGGTCCCATCATGTTACCGTATTTGTTCGCCTGTGCCGCACTCTCAAAAAGAGCCTCGTTCAGTTTGTCAAATTCCTCTTCGGATTTCTTTTCATGGTTAAAAACTTTGACAACACGCTGTCCGTTCATACGCTCTTCGACAAAACCTGTCACATCTGCGAGGGACATCTGCTGTCGAACGAAGTATTTTCCACTCTTTGCACCGATCTTTCCTGTGACAAACAGCATCAGGAAAATGATCAAAACCGCCAGGATCGTGAGCAGCGGGCTCAGAACCAGCATGGAAATAAAGGTAACGACAATCGTAAACAGTGCCATCAGCGCCTGCGGGATCGCCTGGCTGATCATCTGTCTCAGGGTATCCGTATCATTCGTATAAAGACTCATGATCGAACCGTTTGTATTCTGGTCAAAATAGCGGATCGGCAGAGTCTGCATATGTTCAAACATATCGTCTCGCACTCTCTTTAAGACGCCCTGTCCGATATATACCATCATCCTTGTATAGATAAAAGTCGCAGCAACACCTGCCAGGAAGACACATCCAAGAACCGTCAGCGCCTTATAAAGTCCGGCGAAATCCGGGCTCTTCTGTCCAATCAGAGGAAGGATAAAATCATCCAGAAGATATCTCAGAGAAAGAGAAACTGCTGTTGTTGCCACCGCACTGATCAGGATACAGAAAAATACAAGGATAAACTGAAATTTGTATTTTCCTGTCATATATTTCATAAGACGCTTTGCTGTCTGCAGATCTTTCTTTGTCATTCGCGGTTTTTTATTTTTGCTGTTATTACTCATCCTCTTCGCCTCCCTTCACCTGAGATTCGTATACTTCTCTGTAAATTTCATTTGTCTTCAGAAGTTCTTCGGAAGTTCCCACTCCGACAATCTGGCCGCCATCCAGAACAATGATCTGGTCCGCATCTTCTATAGAAGAAACACGCTGTGCAATGATGATCTTGGTCGTATCCGGGATCTCCTCGCGGAAAGCTTTACGGATCAGGGCATCTGTCTTGGTATCTACCGCACTGGTAGAATCGTCAAGGATCAGGATCTTCGGTTTTTTCAGAAGAGCACGTGCGATACAGAGTCGCTGTTTCTGGCCACCGGAAACGTTATTTCCACCCTGAACGATCATGGTATCGTAGCCATTCGGGAATTCTGTAACGAAACCATCTGCCTGCGCCAGCTTACATACACGTCTTACTTCTTCGTCAGAAGCATGCTCATCACCCCAACGGATGTTTTCGTAGATGGAACCAGAGAAAAGGACGTTTTTCTGGAGCACCATGGATACCTGATCACGGAGCACTTCCAGGTTGTAGTCTCTTACATCGATCCCGCCAACTTTGACTGCACCGCCGGTGACATCGTAAAGTCTCGGGATCATCTGAACCAGTGTGGATTTGGCACTTCCTGTTCCACCGATGATTCCGACTGTCTGTCCGGATTTAATATGAAGGTTTACATCTTTCAGCGAAAGATTTCCGCCCTCTCCGGCATAGCTGAAGTTTACATGGTCAAAAACGATATCGCCGCTCGGGACTTCTCTGACTGCATCAGATCTGTCCTGCATCTCAGGCACTTCATTAAGAACCTCTGTGATACGGTCTGTAGAAGCCTCTGCGATCATGATCATGACAAATACAAAAGTTACCATATTCAGAGACATCAGGATCTGCAGTGCATAGACGATCACACTTGTCAGCTCACCTGTCTCCATGGTTCCAAACACAATACTGCGTCCACCGATCACAGCGATCAGAAGAACGACCGCATACATCATAAACTGCATGGTCGGCGCATTCCATGCAACGATCTTTTCAGCCTTTGTGAACAGGGTATAAACGTATTTGGATACCCCATGGAATTTATTTACCTCATAATCTTCTCTTACAAAAGCTTTCACTACACGGGCAGCGTTGACGTTTTCCTGAACGGAATTGTTCAGCTCATCGTACTCGTCAAATACTTTGATAAAATGCGGATGTGCTTTTTTTGCAATGTACATCAGTGCGCCGCCGAGAACCGGGATCACGACCAGGAACAGAAGTGCGATCTTGACATTGATCAAAAGTGTCATGACCCAGGATAAGATCACCATGATCGGAGCTCTCGCCAGAAGACGGATACTCATCATGTATGCCATCTGTACGTTTGTGATATCGGTCGTCATTCGTGTGACCAGACCGGATGTGGAAAAATGGTCAATGTTTTTGAATGAAAAATCCTGTACCTTATAAAAAATATCGTGACGAAGATTTTTCGCATATCCTGCCGCTGCAACTGCTGCCATATTTCCGGCCTGCACGCCAAAAAACAGCGCGAGCATCGCCATTGCGACCAGGATGATCCCCCTCTGTACGATGTATCCCAGATCACCGTTGGCGATACCAACGTCGATGATCTTTGCCATCTCCAGAGGAATGAGCACTTCCATCAGTACTTCGAGGATGACAAGGATCGGAGCCAGCATGGACTGCTTCTTGTATTCTCTGATGGATTTAAAAAGTGTCTTATTCATCTTTTTGATTTTCCTCCTTATTCATTTCTGACAGATTACACAGCATCTGTCCCAATGCTTTTTTGCAGATCAGAACATCCTCCGGGGCTATCCCTTCGATCAGCCTTGCCTCTGTTTTCTGGATATGTTCCAGGATCTTCGGCCGCATCTCTTCTGCTTTCGCAGTCGGAACGATCCGTTTCAGCCTGGCATCCTTCTTTACACTTTCTCTGTAAATATACCCATGTTTCTCCATGAGTTTGAGGATCCCTGTGACTGTGGATTTCCTGATCTGAAATTCTTCTTCAATATCCTTCTGATAAAGGTCTCTGTGGAGAGACTCCAGAAGAACAAATTTCAGCACATGTTTCTGCATGATCGTCAGCTCATCGTTCTCGATCGCCGATGCCACACTGTTGGAATCCCGCTTCATCTGATGCGACATCATATGGATCAGCCTTCCCACGTGCATATTTGTCAGTTTTTCTTCCGTTTCTTTCATCGAAACAGCGAGTTCCCCCTTTCACCGATTCCTTAAATTAGTTCGCATCCTAACTTTTGATATTATACAAATATGATTTTTTAATGTCAAGTTGTTTTATCTATTTTTTTGTGTGAACTTTTGTACACAAAAAAATGCCCCTCCTTACAGGGACATTTTCTGACTTTCGTATAGAGTTCGGACTTCGTCGGTCCGGGTTCTGTGTGGGAAACAGATGCTTCCAAGCTGGCAGACAGGCATGACTCCCATAAGGGAATTTGTCACAAAACATTCGTCATAATACATCAGTTCTTCCGGGTAGATCACTGTTTCGTTTACTTCAAACTTCTCACGAACGTACTCCCGCAGGATTCCCGGGAGAAGCCCACAGTTCAGCTGCGGAGTGTAGATTTTGTTTTTGCGGACAAAGAAAATATTGCTGACCGCGCCCTCGCAGATCTGCCCTTTGGTGTTCAGAAAAACTCTCTCCTGGATCCCGGCTGCTGTGGCGGCTCTTTTTTCGAGGATGCAGTCGCCATAGTTCAGGGTCTTGTGGTACACAAGCTGAGAGGTTTCATTTCGTTTCACCTTACTGATATCAGCTACGAATCCCCGGAGATATTTTTCTTCTGTATATGGATTGCCTCGCATCTGAAAGAGCACGTTTTCGCCGGAAAGAACGACCTTTACCGCTCCGTGCCGTGTTTCCTCTTCACTCTGATCTGCGATAAATTTGTGAACCGCTTCTTCTGTGACACCCCGCACAGAAGCCGGGCCAAATCCAAAAAACGCTGCCGCCCTCTCAAGTCTCCTCAGATGACGGTCAAGCAGGATCGGTCTTCCCTCTTCTACTGCAATCGTCTCAAATGCACCCAGTCCGAACTGGAACCCCTCATCTAATTTAATGTCCATACCGTTCCCCCATACTTTTTTATCTTAACGCTTCCAGAATCGCCTTCGCTTTCTGGAGCGTCTCCTCATACTCAAACTCCAGATCAGATTCCGCTGTGATGCCGCCGCCTGCGCCGAGGAAATATTTCCCGTCTTTGTGAAGGGCAGTGCGGATCACGATATTGAAATCACAGTCTCCATCCAGGGTCAGATATCCTATAGATCCAGTATACAGATTTCTCTTCCCATGTTCAAGTTCATCTATGATCTCCATCGCACGATATTTCGGAGCCCCTGTGATCGACCCGCCTGGAAATGCTGCTTCCAGAAGGTCTACAAAGTTTTTGCCCTCTTCCAGAGCTCCCTCGATGTCAGAGACGAGGTGAAAAACAGTCGCGTATTCTTCTACTGTAAAAAGTTCTGTCACCTTCACGCTGCCCGGTTTACACACCCGATTCAGGTCATTTCGTTCCAGATCGACGATCATCAGGAGTTCACTCTTGTCCTTCTCAGAGTTTTCCAGTTCGGTACGCATCAGAAGGTCTTCTTCCAGAGTCGCGCCTCTTTTTCGTGTACCTTTGATCGGTCTTGTGTTGACGTGACCTTTTTTCATCTTGAGAAAACGTTCCGGGGAAGCGCAGACGATCTGGAAATCGCCATAATCCATGTATCCGCCGAACGGTGACGGATTATTTTTGCGAAGGTCATAAAAAACATCCAGCGGAGCCTTATCACTCTCGATGGTAAGCTGCTGCGTCATGTTTGTAATGTAGATATCTCCTTCTATAATATAGTGGATCATGTCGTCCACGGCTTTTTTGTATTCTTCTTTTTCGAAGTTCGGTGTTACGATGATATTGTGAGGAACTCTCTGTTCTTCTTTTCTCTCTGTCCGCTGCCGGATTTTCTGCTCCATTTCCCGGATCTTCTCAGAAGCATCCGCTGTAATCCCATTTGCGACCAGATATGTTTCTTTCTGATGACAGTCCTCAATGAGATAAACATCATAAAAGGTCAGCACGGCATCCGGGATCTTCACGAGAGCTTTTTCCCCGGACGGAACGCCCTGCAGTTTGCGCCCATAATCATAAGAAAAATATCCCACTGCGCCGGAGACCAGCGGAAGCTCACTCTCATTCTGATCGACATGATCTCTCAGGTAGTTTCGCAGATAATCTTCAAAGGTGATCCCTGTCTCTTCTTTTTCATTGATAAAAAATTTCTCCCCGTCCTTCACCAGTTTGAGGTACGGGCAGGCTCCAATAATGGAAAATCTTCCAAGGTCATTGACCAGAGAAGAATCCAGGAATACACAATCCTGCTCCGATGCCAGCGCGCGGAAAGTTTCTGCCGCCGGTATATATGTAGTTAATTTTTTGATCTGTCGTTGTTTATGGTACATATTTTTTCTCCTTCTATTCGATCACCACGATCCCGTTATTTCTTATAATAATACTATCCTCACACGCTCTCCGCGATCTGGCAGAAATTCTCAAGGATCTCATGTCCATACTCCGTAAGAACTGCCTCCGGGTGGAACTGCACGCCGTACAAAGGCAGTGTCTTATGAGAGATTCCCATAACAGTTCCATCCTCTGCCACAGCGTCCACCTGCCATTCTGATGGAACACTTTCCTTATCTACGATCAGAGAATGATATCTCGTCACACGAAACTTCTCAGGAAGCCCGCCAAAAACTCCCGTTCCCTGGTTGTGGAGCGGTGTAACCTTACCATGCATCGGACGCTCCCCCTTGTGGACAGACGCACCGCTGCAGAATCCAAGCACCTGATGTCCAAGGCAGACTCCGAGGATCGGAATCCTTCCCTGAAATCTCCTGACTGCCTCCACACACACAGCCGCATCCCACGGACGCTTCGGTCCCGGGGAAAGGATGATCCCCTCCGGGTTCATTTCCTCAATCTCCTCCATCGTGATCTGGTCACTGCGCCGCACCAGGATCTTTCGTCCCAGTTCCTCAAAGTAAGCCTTGAGATTATATACAAATGAATCATAATTATCGATCATCAAATACATATGCGTTCCCTCCTGCATTAAAAACATACAAAAAAAGGGACAACAACCGCGCACAAAAAAATGCACACAGTCGTTATCCCTGATCGGTCCGTAATCTGCGAATCTCTTTTTTCTATAAAGTAACTCTATGCTACCACAGCCAGCCCTTGCCGTCAAGGTTTATCTTTTTCCATCGAATATTGTCTTTTTTTTATCAGTTTGCTGTAAAATGATGCCTTTTTTCGATAAATTTTATCTTTTATATCTCATGCATATATGCTATACTAAACTCGAAATGAATGATATGCAAAATAGGACTTTATGCGTCAAGTGTTCAGCGAATGGGGAGTTGTCGCTGAAACGAAAAGTACGTCTTACGGTATAGAGTCCGCACCCGTTGCGACAATATAAGAGGATATCTCATATTGTGTAGGGATACGTTTTTCGACATACGTTCTATCACAATTGGAGATATCTTTTTGCTTTTATAAATCACAGTATTACCTCGACAAAAAAAAGACAATCTCCATGGTATCGTAAATTTTTATTTATATTTCAAGGAGGTTGTCATTTTTTATGGTAGACAAAGCAAAAGTAGAACAGGCGATCCGTCTTCTTCTCGAAGGGATCGGTGAAAATCCTGACCGTGAAGGACTTAAAGATACACCAGACCGTATCGCACGTATGTGCACCGAAATCTACGGTGGTCTGGACGAAGAAGCTGACCAGCATCTTCTGAAACAGTTCCAGGTAGAGAACAACGAGATGGTTCTCGAAAAGGACATCACTTTTTATTCCATGTGCGAACATCATCTGATGCCATTTTACGGCAAGGCACACATTGCCTATATCCCGAATGGCAAAGTAACCGGTCTCAGCAAGCTCGCCCGTACTGTAGACGTTTATGCAAGAAGACCGCAGATCCAGGAACGACTGACTGTTCAGATCGCAGATGCCCTGGATCGTGTTCTTGAACCAAAGGGAGTTATGGTCATGCTTGAAGCAGAACACACCTGCATGACAATGCGCGGAATCAAGAAACCAGGCAGCAAGACCATGACCGTTATCACCAGAGGCGAATTCAAGAATAATATCGAACTCCAGAAACAGTTCCTCGCCATGGTAAAAGACTGATGGAGCCAGCGATGAAAAGAGTCCAGGAAATCTGGGAACACCCCCTCTATCAGCAGAATCTTAAGGAACTGACCCAACTTGAGGCAGACCGTATATTCTGCCGGCACACCCCGGAGCATTTCCTTGATGTAGCACGTCTTGCTTACATATTTTCACTGGAACGTGGAATTTCCTGTCCCCGTGAACTTATTTACTGCACTGCCCTTCTCCATGATATCGGCCGTGCAGAACAGTATACTGTCGGGACACCTCACGACGAGGCAGGTGCCCGCATTGCAGAAACGATCCTTTCTGACCTTGACTTCTCTTCCGAAGAAAAAGAAGCGATCCTCTCTGCGATCCGCGAGCACCGTTCTTCCAGTGATGAGGTTCCAGTGCTCAGCCAGCTCATCTACGAAGCTGACAAAAAATCCAGGAATTGTTTTCTCTGTGTGGCAGAACCAGAATGCTACTGGTCCCCGCAGAAAAAAAATATGACAATTCAATACTAAAGGAGAACCTGTCATGAAAATAGGAAATCGTGAATTCGATGTAACTAACAGAACATATATCATGGGAATCCTCAACGTAACACCGGATTCCTTCTCAGACGGCGGCAAATGGAACACCATGGATCACGCCCTCAAGCACGCAGAAGCCATGATCGCTGACGGTGCGGATATTCTGGATGTCGGCGGCGAGTCTACCCGTCCGGGCCATACACCGGTCAGTGCAGAGGAAGAAGCTGCCCGTGTCGTTCCAGTCATCGAGGCACTCCGCAAGCATTTCGACGTGCCGATCTCCGTTGACACTTACAAAGGAAGCGTTGCTGATGTCGCTGTTCAGGCAGGCGCAGACCTTGTAAACGATGTCTGGGGACTCAAATACGACCCGGAAATGGCCGGTGTCATCGCAAAGCACGACGCTGCCTGCTGCCTGATGCACAATAAGGCAAACACAGAATACAATAACTTCCTTATTGATATGCTTGCAGAGACACAGGAATGTGTCAACATCGCAAGAAAAGCCGGCATCAAAGATGAGCGCATCATCCTCGACCCGGGTGTAGGCTTCGGCAAAACTTACGAGATGAACCTGGAGACCATGAACCATCTGGAACTTTTCCAGCACCTTGGATTCCCGGTACTGCTCGGAACTTCCCGCAAGTCCATGATCGGTCTTGCTCTGGATCTCCCGGTTGACCAGCGTGTAGAAGGTACCATTGCCACTTCCGTCATCGGCGTTATGAAGGGCTGTGCTTTCATCCGCGTCCACGATGTCAAAGAAAACAAACGTGCCGTACTGATGACTGAAGCAATTCTTGGAAGGAACATAAAATAATGGATAAGATCGAGATCAGAAACCTTGAGATTTTTGCAAACCACGGAGTATTTCCGGAGGAAAATGTACTCGGACAGAAATTTGTCGTATCTGCGACTCTTTACACAGATACCCGAAAGGCCGGCCTGACCAGA